>JAJZFO010000195.1 GCA_021805305.1 Actinomycetes bacterium
CAGCGTGACGTTCTCGCAGTGGGGGCACCACTTCTCACTCTCCGCGCCCACGGGCGTCACGCCACTGTCCGCGACGGACCTGCCCTAGGACGTGACCGTGCCCCCTCCTCTGCCGATCCGCCGCCGCCGTGCCACGCGCGCCGCCCGCACGCGGGTCGCGACGATACTCCTGGCGACGCTCAGCGTGACGTTCGGGTGGGGACCCGTGTCGCGGGCGGGGGCGGCCACGCCGGTCGCCTTCGCCGCCGAGTCGGGCCACCAGATCATGACCGCGGCGCTGGCCGCGGCGCTGGCGTCGTCCAGCTGTACCTCGGCCACGTCCACGAAGATCTCCGGGCAGGCGTACTCTTCGGTCACCAATTCGGCGCTGACGACGGGTCAACAGACCCTGATCATCGGTGACGCCTGGACCGTCGTGCGCGTCGTCAACGGAATGGTCTACGTCAAGGAGAACGCGTCGGCCATGCGCGAGCAGTTCGGGGTGGACGACCCGCCGGCGGTGAACCGTTGGATCTCGATCCCCAAGACCGATTCCAACTTCGCGCGCTTCAACACCTACATCTTGTTGCCCTCGATGTTGACCGAGATCGCCCCGGCCGGGGCCCTCAAAACGTCCGCGCCCTCGAGTGTCGACCATCGACTCGTCGTCGGCGTGTCGGGCAAGGCGAACATTCACTTGGGACTGGCCTCGGGGACCGAGACGGTCTACGTGTCGGTGGCGGCACCGCACGTGCCCGTCGAGATGGTGGCCTCCGACGTGGTTCAGGGTCAGCGCGAGAACTTCGTCATCACCTACACCAACTGGGGTACGAATTTCCACATCACCAAACCCAGTCCGGTGCTACCCATCGCGGCGACCAAACTCCCCAGCTAGCCCTCGCCTCCTGCGCGAACCCGGGACCCGAGGCTAGCGTTTGGGGGCCCAAGATTGACGGTGCGCGCACTCGCGACACGTCGCGCGCGGCAGGCCCGCCACCCCCTGTAACGTCGCACCACACTTCTCACAGTGGGTGGAGATCGACCCCCGCCCCGACTTCGGGCGTGACCACAAGAATGCGACGCCCAGGCCCACGACCCCGACGACGAGGACGACGTCACCCCCGATCCTCGAGAGGGCGTCGACGCCGAGGAAGAGGGCGAAGTACGCCGCGAAGATCACCCACATGAGCGAGCGACTCACGATGATCCTTTCCACCCAGCGCGGCGTCATCAGGGATTCACGTCGGACTCAGCGCGCCAGGTCGGCGGGCGAGAAGGGGGCGCCGTGTCCGGGGATGATGGTGACGGGGTCCAGGGCCAGCACCCGTGCGCGAGAGGATTCGAGCATCGCCTGGTCACTCGCGCGCGGGTCGACCTCGGGCCCCGCGAGCGACCACCACAGGTGCGTGCAGACGACCAAGCCGGCCGCGGTGCGCACGAGGGTCGAGATGTCCTGAGGGGTGTGCCCCGGGGTGTCCCAAATCGTCACTGACGGCGCACCGTCGATGACGTCGGTGCGCTCGCCCCAGTGGTCATTGAAGTACGTCGCCCACACGTCGTGGACGCGCGCGTGCCCGAAGAGGGCGGCGTTGAGGGTGTGATCGGGGTGGTGGTGCGAGAAGATCACGTCGGTCACGTCGTCTTGGTGGACGCCCAGCGCGTGCAGGGGGTCCAGGATCGCGGCGCGACTCGCCACCATGCCGGGGTCGACGACGATCACCACATCGTTCTCGCGCACCAGGACTACGCTCGAGGCCACGCGCTCGTGCGCGTAGCCGATTGTTAAGACGTCGACGCTGGCCGCCATGGCGCTCCTCCCTCGGTCTGGGGCGATGCTATCGCCCGCCACGGCCCTGATGACGTCGCGTGCGCTACTCGCCCGTCGTCACCGATGCGGAGGCACTCGAAGACGCCGGACTCGCGACGTAGACTGGGGTGACGCCGTACGGAGACGTTCGTCTCGAAGGCACGAAGGGGCAGTGCATGAACGCGACTCCCTCCCCAACAATCGCGTCGCCGTGGTTGATCCAGGGCGGCATGGGCATCGCCATTTCGAACTGGCGACTCGCGCGCGCCGTCGCCGGCCTCGGTCAGCTCGGCGTGGTCTCGGGCACGGCCATCGACGCCGTCTTCGCCCGGCGACTGCAGGACCACGGCGTGGACGATGAACTGCGCGGCGTGCTCGATCGCTTCCCGGTTCCCGCCATCGTCGAGGACGCCCTGCATCGATTCGCCCACGTGCGCCGGCGCGCCGGCGCGCCCTACAAGAGCGTCGCCATGTTGCACGCCCACAGTCCGCGCCGCGGATTCGACCTCGTGGTCCTGGCGACCTTCGTCGAGGTCGCCCTGGCCAAACTCGGCCACGGCGGTCTCGTCGGGATCAACCTCCTCACCAAGGTGCAGATCCCCACGGCGGCGTCGCTGTGCGGCGCCATCCTGGCGGGCGTCGACTACGTGATGATGGGTGCGGGGGTCCCGACCCACATTCCCGGCGTACTCGAGGACATCACCCAGGGTCGTCCGAGCACCCTCCCCTTCTCCGTCACCGGCGCCGACAGCGACCACCCCGCCTCGTCGCTCACCTTCGACCCCACCCCCTACGTGGCCGACGCCACCCTGCGTCGTCCCCGCTTCATCGGCATCGTCTCCTCGCACGTGTTGGCCACCGCCCTGTTCAAGCGCAGCAACGGCCCGGTGGACGGCTTCGTGGTGGAGCGACCGAGCGCGGGTGGCCACAACGCCCCGCCCCGCGGCGCCTACGCGCTGGACGACCAGGGCTCCCCGATCTACGGGCCGCGCGACGAGGTCGATTTCTCGGTCATCAACGCCCTCGGGGTGCCCTACTGGATCGGGGGTGGCGTGACGTCGGCCGCCGACGTCGTGGACGCGCTGGCCCTCGGGGCGAACGGGGTGCAGGTGGGCACGATGTTCGCCTACTGCGAGGAGTCGGGCATGGAGAGTGACCTGCGCCACCGGATCCTGCGCGACCTCCAACGCCACTGCCTCACGGTGTCGACGTCGGTGACCGCCTCGTCCACCGGCTACCCCTTCAAGGTCGTTAACGAGGTCGGGACCATCGGCGACGACGACGTCTACGCGGCGCGTCCGCGTAAGTGCGACCTGGGATACCTGCGCGAGGCCTACCTGGACGACCGGGGCCACACCGCCTACCGGTGCGCCGCCGAACCGACCAACGTCTACCTCCGCAAGGGTGGTTCGGTGGAGGCGACCGTGTCGACCACGTGTCTGTGCAACGGACTCATGGCCACCGCCGGTCTGGCCCAGGTGCGCGCCGACGGTTACGTCGAGCCCGCGCTCGTCACCAGCGGGGACCGTATCGAAGACGTCACTGCGCTACTCGGGGACCGTGAGGACTACCACGCGCGCGACGTCATCGAGTGGTTGGACCCGGCGCGGGTCGCCGCGGGGGCGCCCGCGACACGCGAGGTCACGACCCATACCCCCACGGGTATACTGTCTTAGACGTTCCCGATACGCTGGGACGATCAGCGAGGAGGCCGACATGGCGACAACAGAACTCACCACCGAAAACTTCGAGGAGGTCGTCTCGACGAACGACCTCGTCTTGATTGATTTCTGGGCGGCGTGGTGTGGACCGTGTCGTAGCTTCGCCCCGACGTACGAGAAGGTGTCGGGCCTCTACCCCGACGCGGTCTTCGCCAAGGTGGACACCGAAGCGCAGCAGGCGCTCGCCGCCTCCTTCAACATCATGTCGATCCCCACGCTGATGATCATCCGCGAGCAAGTGGTCATCTTCAGTCAGGCGGGCGCCCTACCCGAATCGGCGCTAGTGGACCTGGTGGAGAAGGCTTCGGCGCTCGACATGCAGGAGATCCATCGACAGGTGGCCCAGGAGCAGGCCGCGCAGGCGACCTCGAGCTGATTCCTGGCGTCAGATGCCCCCTCTCACGAGGGGGTCGAAGTACCCATTTCCATCATTTTCCCCTCGCGGGGGACCGCGCGCCTGCGACACTGGAACCACGAGGAAGGTGGCGAAATGGACGTGGTGTCGACAATGGTGATTGCGCAGCGCCTCGAGGCCCTCGCCCCCCAAGAACCGCGCATCGTCGTCTCGGGTAATTACGCCATCCCGTGGGAACTGGTCGACGTCGCCGCGGCGACGATCCCGGTCTTTCGCTACTTCATCCTGAATCCCCAAGAGGGCTGGCCCCGACGCGAGGGCATCATCACCGAGACGCCCTTCGTCGGCGCCGGGGTCCGCTCCGACGAGGACCTGAAGTACCTGCCCATGCGCCTGTCCCTGGTGCCACGACTCTTCGCCTCGAGCCGCCCGCCCGACGTCGTCATGGTGCAGACCTCGACGCCGCGCAACGGCAAGGTGTCCCTCGGCATCGAGACCAACATCCTGCCCGCCGCCATCGAGGAGGTGCGTCGTCGGGGCGGTCTGGTGATCGCGCTACTCAATCGCCAGATGCCCTACACCTTCGGCGACGCCGAGATCGTCGTGGACGACATCGACCTGGCGGTCGAGGGTGAGCGGGCCCTCCCCTCCCCCGACGATCGGCCCTTGGACGAGGCGTCACTCGTCATCGGCGAGAACGTCGCCTCCCTCTCGAACGACGGATCCACCCTGCAACTAGGGATCGGCCAATTGCCCGACGCGGCACTCGACCGGATGCACCACCGCCGTCACCTGGGCGTGTGGTCCGAGATGGTGAGCGACGGCATCATGAAACTCGACCGGGCGGGCGCCATCGACGTCAATCGCGTGATGACCAGCACCTTCCTCTTCGGTAGCGCCGAACTCTACGAGTGGGCCCACGAGAACCCCCGTCTGGTCATGCGTCGTACCGAAGTGGCCAACAACCCGGCCCGGATCGCCGAACAACCGGGCATGCTCTCCATCAACACGGCACTCCAGGTGGACCTCTACGCGCAGTCCAACGCCAGCTTCGTGCGGGGACGGATCTACTCGGGGTTCGGGGGCCAGCCCGACTTCGTCTCGGGCGCCCTACACTCGCGCGGCGGTCAAGCGGTCCTCGCCCTGCGTAGTTGGCACGACAAGACGGGTTCGTCGAACATCGTGCCGCTCCTGCACGACCCCGTCTGCTCCTTCCAGCATTCGGCCATCGTCACCGAACAGGGCGTCGCGCCGATCTTCGGTTTCTCTCAGCAGTCGCAGGCGCGTTCGCTGATCGATCACGCCGCGCACCCGCGCGCGCGCGACGAACTCTCGCGCGCGGCCCAGGTGATGCACCTCCTGGGTTCGGACTGAATTACCAGGCCGCGAGGCTCGCCGCGCCCTCGGTGGCGACGCGTTCGAAGAGTCGCTCGTCGTAGTCGAAGGGCGAGTCGGGTTCGGGCCAGTGCACGACCACCTCGTCGAAGCCGAGGGCGCGGTAGCGCTGCGCCCACTCGACGAAGGACGCGTACGAGGCCATCGGCGTCTCGTCATCGGCGAAGTCCAAGAACACCCGATGCAGCGACGAGGGATCGCGCCCGTGGCGTGCGAGTTCAGAATTTAGGGTCGCGACCTGGAGTTTCACGGCGTCGTAGGTGGAGGTCACGTCGGGATCGGGGCTGCCGGTACTCACCCACCCGTCGGCCAGCGACGCGCTCAGGGCGAGGGACCGGGGTCCGAGTGCGCTGACGTACAGGGGCGGGCGCGGTAGTTGGAGCGGTCCCGGGATCTGGCGCGAATCGACGACGGGGTAGTACGGGCCCGCGAGGTGCGAGCGGGGCTCGCGCAGGAGGCGATCGAGCGCGTGGGTGAATTCGACGAAGCGCTGGTGGCGCTCCGCGCGCGACCACGCGGCCCCCCCGAGCACCGTGGCGTCGAATCCCGTGCCCCCCGCCCCCACTCCGACCACGAGTCGACCCCCGCTGAGGTCGTCGAGGGTCAGCAGGTCCTTGGCCAGGACGAGCGGATGACGGAAATTCGGCGACGTGACGAGCGACCCGAGTCGCAGCCGGGACGTCACGCCGGCGGCCGCCGCCAGGGTGGGCACCATGGTGAACCAGGGCTTGTCGCGGAAACTACGCCACGAGAGGTGATCGTAGGTGTACCCCGCGTGCAGGCCCCACTCGTCGGCGCGACGCCACTTCTCGCGCGCCGACTCCCAGCGCGCGCAGGGCAAGATGACGGCACTTAATTTCACACCGTGATGTTAGGACGGCGCGGCGCCCCCGGGGTCAGCGCGCCGAGAGCGTGACAAAGTCGCGCGAGTACCGGACCTCGAAGAAGCGGCCCGGGGTCTGAATCATCGTCGGGGTCAGGTCACGCCCGTTGCCGGGGGTGGCCACCCCGGTGGGCGTGGCGGGTAGGTAGGTGGCGAAGACC
>JAJZFO010000213.1 GCA_021805305.1 Actinomycetes bacterium
GCATGTAGGTGATCCACCCCTGCTCGTAGAGCCGCTGGGCGGCGCGCATCGTGCGCTCGGGGTCGAAGCGTAACTTGCGGCTCGCCTCGATCTGCAGCGACGAGGTCATGAAGGGCGCCTGGGGGCGCTGGGTGCGCGGCGTGGACGTGATCGCGGCCACCGTCACCTCGCGCGCGCGCAGGCCCTCGGCCAACGAACGCGCGCTGGCCTCGCTCAGCACCTCGACGGTGGCCGAGCGGTCCAGGCGGCCGGCCGCGTCGAAGTTCTTACCCGTCGCCAGGGCGGCGCCGTTGACGCTGTCGACGGTGGCGTCGAAGGGCGTTCCGTCCGCGTCGAGGGTCGCGGTGACGTCGAACCACGTGGCCGAGGTGAACGCCATGCGTTCGCGCTCGCGTTCGCACACCAGTCGGATGGCCACCGACTGCACGCGTCCCGCCGAGCGCGCCTTGTCGACCGCGCGCCAGAGCACGGGCGACACCTCGTAGCCCACCAGGCGGTCGAGGAAGCGGCGCCCCTCCTGCGCGTCGACCAGGCGCAGGTCGAGGTCGCGCGTGTCGTGCACGGCGCGTTCGATGGCGGCGGGCGTGATCTCGTGAAAGACCATGCGCTTGACGGGGACCTTCGGGTTGAGGACCTCCTGGAGGTGCCACGCGATGGCCTCGCCCTCGCGGTCTTCGTCGGTGGCGAGGTAGAGCTCGTCGACCTGCTTGAGCGCGGCCTTGAGTTCACCCACGATCTTCTTGCGGTCACTCGAGATCACGTAGACCGGCTTGAAGTGATCGTTGACGTTGATGCCCAGGCGCGCCCACTTCTCACCCTTGACCGACGCCGGGATGTCCGCGGCGCTCTGGGGCAGGTCGCGGATGTGACCGATCGAGGGTTTGACGATGTAGTCGGGCCCGAGCATGCCCTGAATGCGGGTGGCCTTAGCGACCGACTCCACGATGACTAGTGCTCGCGCCATGTTCACCCCTCTCCTCTTCTGGCTGCTCAGTGGTACCTAAGATAGACACTCGCGCGACGGTCTTCGACCATCGGTGCCCGAGTTCTCGGACCGAGTATTTCTAACACCCGGCGCGGGCCACCGCAGTGACCAGGGCTAATCGTCGCTCGCGGGGGCGGCCACGATCTCGTACTGCGGATTGAGGATAACGGCCTCTCGCCGCAACGAGGTGACCGTCCCGCGCACCAGCAGGCGCGTGCCGCGCTCGATGCCCGGCACCACGCTGCGGCCTTGGAAGATGAGGGCCACCGACCCGGTGTTGTCCACGATCATGCACCGCAAGTCGCTGGTGCCGTTCTCGCGGGTGATGGTCATCGCGCGCACGCGCCCCGCGATCTCCACGAAATTACGCTCGCGCAGGCCGCCGATGGGCGCCGCCCCCCCGGAGCGCTCCGCCAGCTTGACGTCGGCTTCGAGGTGCGACTCCTCGCGCAGGCCGCCGCGCACCACCTCGTCACTGATGGGCACCTCGGTGAGGTCACCCTCGGCCAGGCGACGACGGCTCGCCCGGTAGGGGATGATCGTCGCCGCGGTGCGCGGGATCTGCATCACCGCGCCGGCCATCGAGTCCGCGGTGCGGTCGTGCAACAACCGCTGCAGTCGCGAGACGAAGCCGCGCCGCGGCAGGATGACCATGCAGAAGACGTCGGGGTCGCGCACCACGTCGGCCACCAACTCCAACGCCGCGCGGTCGAGGCGGCGGTCCTCGCACTCGACGACCTCCAGGCTCACCGCCTCCGAGGCGGTGTTGGGACGCCCCCACTTCTCCTCGAGCGAACGCGTGACCATGGGGTCGATGTCGAAGTGCACCGCGCGCACCGAGTACGCGTTGAGGGTGTTGCAGTACTGCAGCGCCCGTTCGGTCGCGAGGTCGTAGTGGTCGACGAAGACCACCACGCGGTTGGTCCGGATGTTCATGGGCTCGCTGGTCGCCGAGGACTCGAAGGCGTGCGCCTCGCGTTCGTACTGCTTGTGGAAGCGTAGGAGGGCGAGGTACATAATGGGACCCACCACCGCGATGATCCACGCCCCCTCCTTGAACTTCACGGTGATGAAGATCAACACCACGACGCCGGTGACGAAGGCCGAGAAGCCGTTGACGAAGACGCCGCGGCGCCAGTGGCCCGTGTGTTCGCGTCGGTGACGCGCCACCATGCCCAGCCCGGCCATCGTGAAGCCGGTGAAGACGCCGATGGCGTAGAGCGCGATCAGGGAGTTGACGTTGCCGTCGAACACCAGGATCAGGGCCAGGGCCACCACCCCCAACAAGAGGATGCCGTTGGAGAACGCCAGCCGGTGGCCGCGTTTGGTCAATTGACGCGGCAGGTACTTGTCCGTCGCCACGTAGTTGGCCAGGAACGGGAAGCCGTTGAAGGACGTGTTGCCCCCGGTGTAGAGGATGAAGACGGTGGCGAACTGCACGATCAAGAAGAAGGCGTGGCCCGCGCGACTGGTCCCGAAGACCGCGCTCACCTCCTGGGAGACCACGGTGGGCGAGCCCGAGTAGTAGGGCAGGGCGTGGGTCCAGTGCGCCAGCAGCGCGGTGCCGATGAGCAAGAAGCCCAGCACGCTCGACATGACCACGAGGGTCTGGCGCGCGTGCACCGACTCGGGCCGCTTGAAACTCGCCACGCCGTTGGAGATGGCCTCGAGGCCGGTCAGCGAGGAGCCCCCGTTGGCGTACGCGCGCAGCAGGGAGATGAACGCCAGACCCATGAGCGGCCCCGAGCCCGGGACCCCGAGGTGGTAGCCGAGCGCGGAATTCGAGGGGAGGGCCACGTGGCGCAACGTCCCGGCGAAGTACTGGGTGACGCCGATGACGATGGTCGACCCCAACGCCAGGATGTAGAAGTAGGTGGGCAGGGCGAAGTAGCTGCCCGCTTCGCGCAATCCGCGCAGATTACCGAAGATCAAGATCAACACCACCCCCACCGTGATGTAGATCGAGAGGTGCTTGAGCGCGGGGATGGCGCTGGTGAGCGCGTTGGTCCCGGCGGAGCACTGCACCGCGACGGTGACCGTGTAGTCGATGAGCAGGGCCACCGCGGCGATCTGGGCGACGCGGGGTCCGAAGTTCTCGCGCGCCACGACGTAGGCGCCCCCGGCCTGGGTGTAGTACTTGATGACGTCCCAGTACGAGAGGGTGACGAAGAAGAGCACCCCGATGATGACGAACATGATCGGCACCACGAGGGCGAAGGCCGCGATCCCGACGAAGGGCGTCATCTGCACCAAGATCTCCTCGGTGCCGTACGCCGAGGACGAGATGCAGTCCGGCGCCAGGACGCCCAGGGCCACCGTGCGACCCAGCCGTTCACCGCTCAACTGTTCGGTGACGTAGGGGCGGCCGAGCACGATCCGCTTGATCCGGTACCCGAGACTTTCCGGGTAGACCGCCGCCACGTTGGCGTGCGAGGTCAGCACCGGGGAGCTCTTGGCCAACTGTCTATCCGCTTCCGACACGAGGACAACCTTAGACCTCGAGCGCCGAAAACGATTGAAAGTTGCGGCTTCTTCGCGAAGTGTGGTGAGATGGGCCCGTGCATATCGTGGTAGTCGGCTGTGGCCGAGTGGGCTCGGGACTCGCGATGCAACTCTCCGACGAGGGCCACTCCGTGGTGGTGGTGGACAAGAACCGCGACGCCTTTCGGCGCCTGGTGCACTTCAACGGCCGCACCATCCACGGCTCGGGCTTCGACCGCGACGTGCTCGCCAAATCCGAGGCCGGCCAGGCCGACGCGCTGGCGGCGGTGACGCGCGGGGACAACACCAACATTCTCTGCGCGCGGATCGCCCGCGACAACTACGGCGTCAAGAACATCGTGGCGCGGATCTACGACCCCCAGCGCGCGGGGATCTACATGAAGCTGGGCATCCCCACCGTGGCCACGTCGCTGTGGACGACCCAGCAGGTCAAGCGCTGGATCATCCCGGCCGACGACACCGTGGAGTGGACCGACGGCACCGCCACCATGCACCTCGTCGAACGCGTGGTGCCCGACCAATTGGCGGGTCAGGCGCTGCACCACTTCTCCTTTGGCACGAACGTGCGACTGGTGGCGCTCGTGCGCGGCGGGCGCGGGCGCGTCGACCTCGACGGCCTCTTCGCCCAGGAGGACGACGTCTTGGAGTTCCTGGTCACCACCGAGGGGCTCAGCGAGCTCAGCCAAATGTTGAGCGAGCCGCGCCGATGAGGGTCGTCATCGCGGGGGGCGGATCGGTGGGCACGGCCATCGCCCTGGACCTGGTGGACCGACACCACGACGTCACTTTGATGGAGCACATGAGCGACGTGGCCGAGAAGTTGCGCGGCGCGCTGCACGGCGTCAACGTGGTCACCGCCGACGCCTGCGAATACTCGTCGCTGTCGGCGGTGGACCTGCGCGGCGCCGACGTCATGATCGCCGCGACGGGTGACGACGAGGACAACCTGGTGGTCAGTTGGCTCTCCAAGCAGGAGTTCGGCGTGCCGCGCGTCATCGCGCGCATCAACAACTCCAAGAACGAGTGGCTCTTCTCCGAGACCTGGGGCGTCGACGTCGCGGTCTCCACCCCCGCGTTGATCACCTCCCTGGTGGACGAGGCGGTGGAGGTGGGGTCGATGATCAATCTGATGGACCTGGCCCACGGTCGCATGCACCTGTGCGAGATCACCCTGGCCTCGGACGCCCCGGCCGTCGCCTACGGCCACACCCTCGACGAGCTGCGTCTGCCCGACAACGTGCGGGTGGTGACCGTCGTGCGCAACGACCAGCCCATGGTGCCCACCGAGACGATGCGCTTCCTCGAACACGACCACGTAATCCTCATCACGCGCGGCGACGCCTCCGAATCGTGCACCGCCGCCTTCATCGGCTAGCGGCCACCCGATTCGCGCGACGCGCGCCCTAGCATGGACCACGTGCGCGCCGCCTTCTTCGATCTGGACAAGACCGTCATCGCCAAGGCGTCGATGGTCGCGCTCGGACCCGAATTCCACGCGCGGGGCCTGCTGCGCCGGCGCACGCTGATCCGCGGCGTCTTCCTCCAGATCCTCTTCCTGCGCTTCGGGGCCAGTGAGGAACGACTGGCCAAGATTCGCCAATCGGTGCTCAAGATCACCAAGGGGTGGGACCACGACGAGGTGCGCACCCTGGTGGCCGAATCCCTCAACGAAGTCATGGAGCCCCTGATCTACTCCGAGGCCCTGGACCTCATCGAGCACCACCGCCAGGCCGGTGACGAGGTCTGGCTCGTCTCGACCTCACCGGCGGAGATCGTCGAGCCCCTGGCGGCGATCCTGGGCATCACCGGGTCCATCTCCTCGAAGGCGCGCATCGACGAGAACGGTAAATTCACCGGGGAGATGGAGTTCTACGCGGTGGGCGAGAACAAGGCGCTCGCGATGCACCAGGTGGCCGCGCAGCGCGGCATCGACATGAGCGAGTCCTTCGCCTACTCCGACTCCGAGACCGATATCCCGATGCTCCTCGCCGTCGGACACCCCTTCGCGGTCAATCCCGACCGCGCGCTGACCAAGGTCGCCCACGAACACGAGTGGCCCATCTTGAGTTTCACCCACAAGGTGCGCGCCCACGACGGGCACCGTTCCCGGACGCCCTTCGTGGTGTCCGCGGCGGTCCTGGGCGTGCTGGCCCTGATCGGGCGCTCCCAGGCCAAGCGTTAGAGCGTCAGTAGGTCGCGCGCGCCGGTGTCCGAGGACGGGTGGCGCAACTTGCTCATCGCGCGCGCCTCGATTTGTCGAATGCGCTCGCGGGTCAGGTTCATCTCGGCGCCCACGTC
Source organism: Actinomycetes bacterium (assembly GCA_021805305.1). The sequence goes on from JAJZFO010000213.1 coordinate 5,786, forward strand.
CTCGAGGGTCCGGATCTCGCCGGCGCCGTCGAGTCCGAAGCGCATCCGCAGGATCTTCTGTTCACGCTCGTCGAGGGGCTGCAGGAGCTTCTCGATGGCGGCCGGCATCATCTTGACCGCGGCCACGTCGAAGGGCGACTCGGCCGAACGGTCCTCGACCACGTCGCCGAGTTCGGCGTCGCCGTCCTCGCGCAGGGGTTCGGACAGCGAGATGGGCTCGGAACGGAACCGCAACGCCTCGATCAGCTTGTCTTCGGGCATCTCGCACTCGTCGCAGAGTTCCTTAATGGTCGGGGGTCGCCCGAACTTGAGTTCCAATCGCGACTGCGCCTTCTGCACGCGCGCCAGGGTGTCGCCGGCGTGCACCGGGAGACGGATGGTGCGCCCGGTGTTGGCGATGCCGCGGGTGATGGCCTGACGGATCCACCACGTGGCGTAGGTCGAGAACTTAAAACCCTTACGCCAGTCGAACTTCTCGACGGCGTGCATCAGTCCCAGGTTGCCC
>JAJZFO010000223.1 GCA_021805305.1 Actinomycetes bacterium
GGGGCGCCGGTCACCACGACCCCCGCGCCGTCGGCGCCCAGGGCGAGGCAACGGACGCTGGCGAATCGGGCCAGGGCGCGGTGGGTGGCGCTGGGCGTGGCGTCGAGGTCCACCAGGACGAGGGGCCGGCGCCACAGCACCGCCGCACTCGCCACGGCCGCCGCGGCGTACCCGCCCACCGAGACCACCACCCGGGGTCGCCAGCGGCCCACCTCCACGAGGGCGCGCGCGAGGGCCCCCGCCAGGGCCACGAGAGCGCCGGCGTTGTCGCGCCACGCGCGCGCCGACAGAGAACGACGGATGCCCCGACCGGGGAGCAGCGTGAGCGCGATGGGTCCGCCCCCGAGCAACGCCTCCTCTTGACCGCGGCGCGAGCCCACGTAACGGATGTCGCGCGGCGCGACCCCCGCCGACACCAGGGCGTCGGCGATGGCCTGCATGGGAAAGATGTGACCCCCGGTCCCACCCCCGGTGAGAACCACGGGGCCGGTCACGATCGCGGCGAGCGCAGGGGGCGGCGAGGCGCCGGGTGCGGGCGGAACGAACGCGACGGCGAGGCCAACGCGAGGAAACCGGGCTGCGTCGCGGCGATGTCGAGATGCGTCGAACGACTGCGGTCGTGCGCCACGTTGTAGAGGAGCCCCACCGCGGCCAGTTCGGTGATGAGCGCGGTACCGCCGTAGGAGAAGAAGGGTAGGGGAATGCCGGTCACCGCCCAAAAGCCTACGACCGACGCGATGTTGATCACGGCTTCGAGGATGATCCAGGCCGTGATCCCCACCACCAGGAGGCGATACGCCTCATTGGTGCACTGGCGCGCGATGCGCGTGGCCACCATCAAGAAACCGACGAAGAGCGCGATGACGCTGAGCGTCCCGACCAGGCCGAGCTCTTCACCGATGATGGTGAAGATGAAGTCGGTGTGGGGATTGGGCAGGAGGCCCCACTTCTCGCGGCTGTGGTCCAGCCCCAGTCCCGTCAGGCCCCCCGCCCCGAGGCCGATGCGCGACTGCAGCAACTGGTAGCCGCTGGTGGACAGGTTCGCGTTGGGGTGCAGGAACGAGATGAGGCGACGCACGGAGTAGGGCTCGAGCATCGCGTACACCGCCATGACCGGCACGCCCAGGAGCACGGTGGCCCCGAGGACCTGTCGCGGCAGACCCGCGACGAAGAGCACCGTCAGAGCGATGGCGACGATGACGGTGTCGGTACCCACGTCGTGCTCGAGCAGGATGAGACCGACCCCCAACAACAGGGGTGACAGCCACAGCGCCAGGTGTTGCCAGTTGCCGATGCGCTGGTGGTGGTGTTGGACCACCCAGACGACGTAGAGGACCACGAAGAGCTTGAAGAACTCCGAGGGCTGGATCTGTATGAAGGGGGTCGGCAGCCAGCGCTTGCCCCCGTTCACGGTGATCCCCACCGCCTCCACCGCCATCAACAAGGTGAGCCCGACGGCCACCAGGGCCGGGGCGAGTCCCGTCACCCAGGCCAAACGCACCCTCGCGGCGAGCCAGAAGACGACCGCGCCGATGGCCAGGTACATCACGTCGCGGATGGCCAGGGCGAACGAGGTGCCCCCATTGAGAGCCGACTGGGCGTCGCTGGCCGAACCCACCATCACCGTGCCGTAGCCCACCATCAACGCCGTGATGAGCAGCAGCGACGTCGCGGCGCGGTCGCCGCGAGGGAAGGGCTGCAGGACGCGCTCGAGTACGCGGGCCACGGTCTAGACCACCTTCGCCGTGCGCACGAAGTCGCCGTAGAAGATGCCCAGGCCGAGCGCGGCGAGGAGGCCGGCCAGGATCCAGAAGCGGATGATCACCGTGATCTCGGGCCACCCGCGCAATTCAAAGTGGTGATGGAAGGGGGCCATGCGAAAGATCCGACGTCCGAAGACCCGAAAGCTCACCACCTGCAGGATGACCGAGGCCGTCTCGGCGACGAAGAGCCCGCCGATGATCGGCAATAGGAGGTCCAGGTTCATCAGCAGGCACAGCGATCCCAAGCCGGTCCCGATGGCGAGGGAGCCGGTATCGCCCATGTAGATCTTGGCCGGGGCCGCGTTCCACCACAGGAAGCCGAGGCTCGCGCCCACCAGTGCGACCGCGACCAGTCCGAGGTCGAGCGCCGCGTGAAGGTGGTAGATGGCGAAGTGGCGAAACTGCCAGTACCCAATGATGGCCAGGACGCCAAAGCAGAACGCGGCCGAACCGGCGGCGAGGCCGTCGAGGCCGTCGGTGAGATTGACGGCGTTCGAGGAGCCGATGACCACGAAGACGGCCAGTGCGACCCACCCGATCTCGGAGAGGTTCCAACCTGGCAGGTTGACCCGCGTGAAGGAGAGGTGCGTCGAGGTGTGCACCCATCCGATGGCGAAGGTGGCGAAGGCGCCCGCGATAATCAACTGACCGGCGAATTTTCCGCGCTTCTTCAAACCCAGGTTGCGCGAATTTCGAATCCCGAGGTAGTCGTCGAGCAGACCCAGCACGCCCGAGGCGATGGTCACGCCCATCGCGAGGATCCCCCCCCGGGTGAAGACGATGGAGGTACCGACGTGACCCATCAGGTAGCCGACGACGGCGGCGGCCACGATCACGACACCGCCCATCGTGGGCGTGCCCGCCTTGGCCAAGTGGCTCTCGGGGCCGTCCTCGCGGATTTGTTGGCCCAGCGAGCGACGTCGCACGAAGCGGATCCACCAGGGCGTTACGAAGAGAGCGAACAAGAACCCCACGCCGCCCGACTCCATCAAACTCAGCACTACTGCTCCCTCACCAGCTCGCGCACGACCGCGCGGTCGTCGAAGGCGACCACGCGCTCGGCGAACGTCTGGGTGGTCTCGTGGCCCTTGCCGGCCACCACCACCACGTCACCCGCACGAGCGTCCGCCAACGCTCGTGCGATGGCCGTGCGCCGGTCAACTTCGCGAACGACGTTCGCGGCGCCGGCGGCGCCGGCGACGATGGCATCAATAATGGCATCTGGCGCCTCGTGACGTGGATTATCCGAGGTCACAATGGTCACGTCGGAGAGTTCGCTCGCCACGCGGCCCATCACCGGTCGTTTCGCGGTGTCGCGATCGCCCCCGCAGCCGAACACCGTGAGCACGCGACTGGCACCCAGGTCCCGCACCGAGCGCAACAGCCGCGCCAGCCCCTCGGGAGTGTGGGCGTAGTCGACGACCACCGAGAAGGCACCGTGGTGGACGACCTCGAATCGCCCCGGCACCGGTGCCACGTCGGCCATGGCCGCCGCGACCGCGGCGTCGTCGGCGCCGAGTTCGCCCACCAGGGTCATGGCCACCAGTGCGTTGTCGATGTTGTAGTCACCGATGAGCGAGGTATTGACCAGGTGGCCGCGCCAGAAGAAGATGGTGCCGCCCATCGTGGCGACGACGTCGCGCGCGTGCGCGCGAGAGACGGGCGTCACCGACAACGGCGTCGTGGCGGCCAGGCGCGCGCCGTAGGGATCGTCGACCCAGATCACCGCCCGCGACGAGTAGTCGGGGGTGAACAATCGAGCCTTGGCGTCGAAGTACGCCTCCAGGGTCCGGTGGTAGTCCAGGTGGTCGTGACTCAGGTTGGTGAACGCGACGACCGCGAAGCGTGTTCCCTCCACGCGGTGCTGGTCGAGCGCGTGACTCGACACCTCGATGGCCACCACCGACGTCGCCCGCCGGTCGTCGAATTCCTGTCGCACCTGCGCCAGGGTCCGGTAGAGCTCGGGGGCGGCGGGCGTCGTGCGCTCGTTGGTGAGAGTTCCAATAGTGGCGCCGTTCCAGCCGATCGCGCGCGCGAGTTCACCCACCAGGGTCGTGACGGTGGTCTTGCCATTGGTGCCGGTGACCCCCACCAGTTCGAGCCCCGTCTCGGGGTGGTGACTCAACGTCGCGGCGGCGTGGGTCAGCGCGCGATAGATGCGCGATTCGGGAATGACCATCACCGGAACGGGCGCCTTGACCTCGTGGGGCGCCACCACCGCCACCGCCCCGAGGTCGGCGGCGTGCGCCGCGAACCGGGCCCCGTCAGTCGTCGAACCGGCGAGGGCGAAGAAGAGGGTGGGGAACTCGCAGCGCCGCGAATCGATTTCGACGTGTTCCACCTCGACGCTGGCGGTGTAGACGTCGAGTGATTCGTCGTCGAAGACGTCGCCCAGTTGCATCACGTCACGTCCGAGGAGATACTGGCACCGGCGCCGGTCATGGGCTTGACGATCGTACCGGTGGACGGGATGCCGTAATGGCGAAGGGCGTAGCTCATCACCTGTTGGAAGACCGGGGCCGCGGCCGAGCCACCGAAGATGGTGGTTTCGGGGCGTTCAATGACCACGATCATCGACAACACCGGATTATTGGCCGGGGCGTAGCCCACGAAACTGGCGTTGTACTGACCGACCAGGAGCTTGTCCTTACCCGGGTAGGGGATACTCGCGGTACCCGTCTTGCCCGCGACGCGATAGCCCGGGATGATGGCGTTCGTGCCGGTGCCGGCGAGGACCACCTCTTCGAGCATGCTGTTCATGGTGGCGGCCACCGCGGGGCTGAGTGCCTCGCGCGTGACGTTGGGTGCCACCGCCTTGGTGACGCCGTTCGGTTCGACGTAGCCGCGCACCAGTCGTGGTTCCACGAAGACGCCACCGTTGGCGATCGTGTTGAAGGCGTCGAGGACCTGAATGGGGGGAATGGCGTCGACCTGCCCGATCGGCAGGGCCGCCTGGTCACTGGCGTACCACTTGGAGGCGTCGACCAGCAGTCCCGCCGTCTCTCCGGGGAAGTTGACGGAGGTCAGTTGGCCGAAGCCGAGGCGTTGCACCTGGGCCAGAAGTCCGTTCTCCCCCACGCGAGCGCCAATCTCGTAGGTACCAATATTGGACGACTGGGCCAGGACCTGCGTGGCGCTCAGCCGTTCGGTACCGTGGTTCTCCGCGTCGTGGAACGTACGGCCGCCGACGATGATGGAGTTGGGAATCGTGAAGACCGTCGACGGCGTGATCAAGCCCGCGCTCAACGCCGCCGAGAACGTGACGACCTTGAAGACCGAGCCGGGTTCGTACGCCTGCGTGAACCCCAGATTGTTGATGGTCTGTTGAATCCCGGGCACACCGATCGAGGTGCCCCACGCGGGAATCGGGCCGAGGACCCCCGCGGGTGTGGCGGTGTTCACCAACGACGCATCCGCCAGGATCTCACCCGTCTTGACGTCCATGACGAGCGCGACCCCGGTGAGTCCACCGTCGGCGCGCAGTTGGGTGGCCAGGGCGCGCTCGGTCACGAATTGCAGCGGGGCGTCGATGGTGAGTTCCAGACCGACGCCGGGCTGGGCGGGCTTGATCACGCGACTGTAGGTACTCGGCAGGGCGACGCCCGAGGTGGAGACGAATTCTCGCGTCACCCCGGTGAGACCGGCCAGGCTGGATTGGTACTGGTACTCCAGACCGGTCGATCCGGCGCCGCTCGCGTTCGTGCGCCCGAGCAGGGACTCGGCGAGGGTGCCGTTGGGGTAGGACCGACTCGACGCGTCTTGCACGACGATGCCGGGGAAATTGCCGTTGGCGATCAATCGACCGTCGGTCAGGTCGAGTTGACCGTTCAAGATTACGTAGCCGCTACCCGGACCGCGCTTGGACAACAGTTTGGTGAGTGGACCCACCGGGACCTTCACCAGTCCACTCAGGGCCTGCGCCTCCAGGGCCGGCGCAGCAATCTGCATATCGTCGGCGATTACCAGCGACGTCGGCTCCGATATCGCCAGGACCTGCCCGTTACGGTCGTAGATGCCCGCGCGCAGCGCGTTGGTCGTCAGGTCGTGACGGACCTGATCCACCGACAATTGGGCGTAGTAGGGGTGATTCACCACCTGGAGGGCGACGAGGCGCAGACTCAGCGCGGCGAAGAGGACGATGAAGATACCCCGGACCAGTTGAAGTCGCCGAGGGGAGAAGGAAGACCTCGCGGTGCGCTGGTGAAGTTGACCGCGATAGTGCGTCGGGGACGAGTGCGCGCTCACCGCTGCGTCCTTGATGTGACCGGCGCGTAACCGACAAACTTCGGCAGGGGCAGGATCGCATCAAGCGACGTGGTGGGGACCTGGGTCACCGAAGTGGGGTTCACGAGGTGCAGTGTGGTGGCCTGAGAGACCACCACACTCGGGGTGGAGAGGTTGGTGAAAGTACCGACCTGGGTCGCGTAGGTCGACTGCGCCTGCAGGACCTCGCTCTGGAGTCGGTGGAGTTCGACTTGTCGATTGGTCTCGAGCATGGAGCCACAGAGCGACAGCAGCACC
>JAJZFO010000021.1 GCA_021805305.1 Actinomycetes bacterium
CGAGGAACCGCTCGTGCCCGGTGGGATCGATGAAGTAGACGCTCGAGGTGTGCACCACGTCCGCGTGGGGACCTCGTGAGATGACCTCGATGCCGTAGTCGCGCCACACCGCCGCCAGGGCCGACGTCGACCCGGTCAAGAAGAGCCAGGTCGAGATCGTGTTGAGTTGGTGTTCGCGCGAGAACGCCGCGACGTCGGCGACGCGCTCGTGGTACTGGTTGACGTTCACCGCCACGAAGACCACGCGCTTGGACTTCGCGCCCAGGTCGTGGTAGGCGTCCACGAACTCTTGGGACACGATCGGACAGATGTCGGTGCATCGGGGGTCCATGAATTCGAGCACAACCGCCTTGCCCCGCAGGCTCGACAGTGAGGTGGGCCGACCCCTCTGGTCGACCAGGGTGAAGTCGGGGGCGACCTTCGAAGGCAGGGGCGACAAGGCCATCAGATCGGCGAGGGAGGAGGAGACGCTCGCGGGGATACCGGTGAGCCGAGGGGGCTGGTTCTGCTGGTCGCGGTAACGATTCGCGGCGACGGCGACGAATCCCGCGATCACCACCACGAAGGCGAGGGCCCCGATGAGGACCAAACCCGGTCCGCGGCGCAGCCACGGTTCGCGCGCGGCGTCGTACTCGCCGGTCGTGGGCGCCGTACCCTCGCCCGCCGTCTCACTCGGGTCGCGTCGATCGTTGGTGTCCATCGGTGAAACCCCTCACTTCTTGGCGGCGTAGGAGAATCTACCGGCCCAGGAGTTCACGTCGTCCGTGCTCGACGTCGTAGCGTCGTCGCCGTCGTCGCTCTTGCCGATATCGCCCTTGGTGAAGTCGCCGGTGGGCAATCGCGTCGTCATCGCGACGACACGACGACACGGTGAAGCGGCGAAGCGGCGAAGCGACCAGGTGATTATCCGGCTTGTCGGGCGACGGCGTCGGCGGCGGCCGCCGCGGCGGCGGGGTCCCCGAGGTAGTCGGCCTCAACGACCTCGAGGGACTCGTCGAGCTTCATGAGGTAGGGGATGCCCGTGGGAATCTCGAGTTCGGCGATGTCGTCGTCGTCGATGTTTTGCAGCACCTTGCGCAGCGCGCGGATCGAGTTGCCGTGGGCCACTACGAGTACCGCCCCGCCGCGCACACCCTCGCTTCGCAGGTCCTCGGCGATGACGTCGCTCAAGTAGGGCGTCACCCGCGCGACGACGTCCTTGAGACACTCGGTCATGGGGATCTTGTGCGGGTCGACGTCGCGGTAGCGCGGGTCCCACCGGTTCGAACGCGCGTCGCCTTCGGGCATCGGCGGCGGCGGCACGTCGTAGGAGCGGCGCCAGAGCTTGAGCTGCTCCATCCCGAACTTCTCGGCGGTCTCCTTCTTGTCCTTGCCGGTCAGGTCGCCGTAGTGGCGCTCGTTGAGGCGCCAGCTACGGCGCACGGGTAGCCAGGAGCGACCCGCGACGTAGAGGGCGATCTCGGCGGTGCGAATCGCCCGGGTGAGCAGCGACGTGTGCAGGACCCGCAGGTCCAGGTCGGCGGCGGCCAGGAGTTCGCCCGCGGTGCGCGCCTCGGACTCGCCCAGCGCAGTCAGGTCGACGTCGTGCCAACCGGTGAAGAGGTTGAGTTCGTTCCATTCGGACTGACCGTGGCGCAGGAGGATGAGATCGGGCACAGTGTCATCGTAGTGAGACTCGCCGACAAACCCAATTCGGGCCGGAACTCGAAGGAATTCGCTCCTTGTTGAGTGGATAAGTCAAGAATTACTACGGTCCTTATACATTTTCTTGACAAGGAGAGACTCAAGTATGTAGAATGTCTGTCGAAGTCTGGAAACCGGAGGGTCCGGTATCGAGACAAACGTTATTGAAGGAGCAGTTCATGGCTAAGGCAGTCGGTATCGACCTCGGAACCACCAACTCGGTGGTCTCAGTGTTGGAGGCGGGAGAGCCCGTCGTCATTCCGAACGCCGAGGGTGGTCGTACGACGCCGTCGGTGGTTGGATTCTCCAAGACCGGCGAGGTACTCGTCGGCGAGGTGGCCAAGCGTCAGGCCATCACCAATCCCGAGCGCACCATCCGCTCCGTCAAGCGCCACATGGGTGAGAACTGGAGCGTCGACATCGACGGCACCAAGTACACCGCCCAGGAGATCTCGGCGCGCATCCTCCAGAAGCTCAAGCGCGACGCCGAGGCGTACCTGGGCGACACGGTGACCCAGGCGGTCATCACGGTGCCGGCGTACTTCAACGACGCCCAGCGCACCGCCACCAAGGAGGCGGGACAGATCGCCGGCCTCGAGGTGTTGCGCATCGTCAACGAGCCCACCGCGGCGGCGCTGGCCTACGGCCTGGACAAGGGCGGTCAGGAGCAGACGGTCCTCGTCTTCGACCTCGGCGGAGGGACCTTCGACGTGTCCGTGCTCGACATCGCCGACGGGGTCTTCGAGGTCAAGTCGACCCACGGTGACACCCACCTCGGTGGTGACGACTGGGACGACGCGGTCATGCAGTGGCTGGTCAAGACCTTCAAGGATACCGAGGGCGTCGACCTGTCGGCGGACAAGATGGCCGTGCAACGATTGAAGGAAGCGGCCGAGAAGGCCAAGATCGAGTTGTCCTCGGTCCAAGAGACGACGGTGAACCTGCCCTTCATCACGGCGACGGCCGAGGGCCCCAAGCACCTCGACATCAAGTTGTCGCGCGCCAAGTTCAACGAACTGACCGCCTCGCTGGTCGAGCGTTGTCGCAAGCCCTTCGACCAGGCCATCAAGGACGCGGGGCTTACGTTGGACAAGATCGACCACGTGATCATGGTCGGTGGTTCCACGCGCATCCCCGCGGTGCAGGAGCTCGTCGCCAAGGTGACGGGCAAGGAACCCAACAAGAGCGTGAACCCCGACGAGGTCGTGGCCATCGGTGCCGCGGTCCAGGCGGGTGTGTTGAAGGGTGACGTCAAGGACATCTTGTTGCTCGACGTGACGCCGCTGTCACTGGGCATCGAGACCAAGGGCGGCGTGATGACCAAGATCATCGAGCGCAACACCACCATCCCGACCAAGAAGTCCCAGACGTTCACCACGGCCGACGACAACCAGCCGAGCGTCGAGGTGCACGTCTTGCAGGGTGAGCGCGAGATGGCCTCCTACAACCAGACGCTGGGCAAGTTCCAGTTGGTGGGCATCCCGCCCGCGCCGCGTGGCGTGCCCCAGATCGAGGTGACCTTCGACATCGACGCCAACGGCATCGTGCACGTCTCGGCCAAGGACACCGCGACCGGGGCGACCCAGTCGATGACCATCACCGGTGGCTCGTCGCTGTCCAAGGACGAGATCGACCGCATGGTCCGCGACGCCGAGGCCCACGCCGAGGACGACCGCAAGCGTCGCGCCGAGGCCGAGGTGCGCAACAACGCCGACGGACTGGTCTACTCGACCGAGAAGTTGCTCAAGGACCAGGCCGAGTCGTTCCAGGGCAGTGAGCGCGAGGACGTCGAGACCGCGCTGGCGGCGTTGAAGGAGGCCCTCGCGGGCACCGACAACGACGCCATCTCGGCGGCGACCGAGAAGCTCCTGAGCGCGAGCCAGGGCTTCAGTCAGCGTCTCTACGAGGAGGCCGCCAAGGCCAACTCGGCTCCCTCGACGCCGCCGGCCGGTGACGACGAGGACATCGTCGACGCCGAGATCGTGGAGTGAGCGTGAGCGACGTCTTTGAGTCTGATGAGGTGACGGCGTCCGAGGACGCCGTCACCCAGGACATCTCCGAGTTGTCCGAGGCCGAGTTGCAGCGCGACGAGTACCTCGATTCGCTCCAGCGACTGCAGGCCGACTTCGAGAACTACCGCAAGCGCGTCGCGCGTTCCTCCGAGGACGCCGCCCAGCGCGCCGCGGGTGCGCTGGTGGCGAGTCTGTTGCCGGTGCTCGACGCCTTCGACCTGGCGGCGGCGCACTTCGCGACGACGCCCTCGGACGAGGCGACCGCATTGAACCAGTCGCGCGCCCTCTTGCTCGACACCCTGGAGAAACAGGGTCTCGAACGCGTGGCGCAGGCCGACGTGTCCTTCGATCCCCAGATCCACGACGCGGTGGCGCACGTGGAGGGGGGCGAGGGTGACGAGCAGTTGGTCGACGAGGTCCTACGTGCCGGGTACCGATGGAAGGGCAGTGTGCTGCGCCCGGCCATGGTGAAGGTGAAGGGTTAGATGGCCGAACGTGAGTGGTTCGACAAGGACTACTACAAGATCCTGGGTATCACGTCGAGTGCGACGGACAAGGAGATCACTCGCGCGTACCGCAAGCTCGCCAAGCAGCACCACCCCGACACGAACCCGGGGTCCGAGGAACGCTTCAAGGAGATCTCCGTCGCCTACGACGTCCTGGGCGACGCCGCCAAGCGCAAGGAGTACGACGAGGTTCGTCGCCTCGGTCCCGCGGCGGCCGGATTCGGCTCCGCCGCGGGGGGTCCGGGCGCGGGCAACTTCAATTTCCAGACCGGCGACTTGGGCGACCTCGGCGACCTCTTCGGGGGCCTCTTCGGCAACCGACGACCGCGCGCGCAACGCGGGGCGGACCTCGAGACGGCCCTACACCTGAGTTTTCGCGACGCGGTGATGGGCGTCACGACGACCGTGAGCCTGCCCAGCAGCGAGGCGTGCGCCACGTGTCAGGGCCGCGGCGCGGCCCCCGGCGGGTACGTGGTCTGCGAGTTCTGCAACGGACGCGGCGTGACCAATGACGACCAGGGGCCCTTCGCGATGTCGAGCGTCTGTGCGCACTGCGGCGGCCGTGGCGGGCGCATCGTCACGCCGTGTCCGAGCTGTCAGGGGTCGGGGCGCGAGCCCTCCTCGCGACGCGTCAACGTCCGCGTGCCCGCCGGCGTCGTCGACGGTCAGCGCATCCGGCTCAAGGGCAAGGGCGCCCCGGGCGCCCAGGGGGGACCCGCGGGCGACCTCTTCGTCGACGTGCACGTCGCGCCCGACGCGCGATTCTCGCGTCGCGGACGCCACATCACCACCACGGTCAACGTTCCCCTGACCGCGGCGATCCTCGGGACCACCGTCGAGGTGCCCACGCTTGACGAGCCGGTGAACCTGAAGATCCCCGCCGGCACCCAGCCCGGCACGACCATGAGAGTGCGCGCGCGCGGCGTGCCCGGCAGCACCAAGCACCCCCACGGTGACCTCCTGGTGAGCGTCAACGTGGAGATACCCAAGAAACTCAACAAGGAGCAGCGTGCGCTGGTCGAGAAGCTCGCCGCCTCGTTGCACGAGGAGGTCGCGTGAGCAATCGCCACACCCACGCCGTCTACGTGATCTCGGTCTTCGCCGAGATCGCCGGGGTCCATCCCCAGACCTTGCGCAACTACGAACGCAGCGGGCTCTTGAACCCCCAACGCACGAGCGGCGGGTCGCGCCGCTTCTCCGACGAGGACCTGGCGGCCCTGCGGCGGATCCAGGAGTTGACCAACGAGGGCGTCAACCTCGAGGGCGTCAAGCGCATCATGGCCCTCGAGGCCGAGGTGGCGCGCCTGCGCGAGCGCGTCGACGCGCTGAGCGACGAGGCGCGCGCCTCGCTGGCCGCCACGCACCGTCACTACCGGCGCGACCTCGTGCCCGTGTCGAACACCATCGCCGTCTTCCTCGACGCCCAACGGCGCGGTCGCGGCGCAAACGGAGGTGAGAGATGACCCTTGACCCGCAGCGTTGGACGATCAAGACCCGCGAGGCCTTCCAGGCGGCCACGACCCAGGCCGGTGCGGCGGGCAACCCCTACGTCACGCCGGCGCATCTCCTGCTGGCGCTGCTCAACGACGCCTCGGGCGTGGCGCGGCCCCTGCTGGTCGCCGCCCAACTCGACCCCATCACCATCGCCGCGTCGCTCAACGAGAAGGTGGCGCGGGAACCGCGAACCGTCGGCGGCTCGCAACCGGGACTCTCCGCCGAGGCGCGTCAGGGCCTCGAGGAGGCCGACGGTTTGCGTCGCGAACTCGGCGACGAGTACCTCTCGGTCGATCACGTGGTGGTGGTGTGGGCGCCGCTGCTCGGCACCGACCGCGAGACGCTGCTGAGCGCGCTGCGCACCATTCGCGGCTCCGCGCGCATCACCACGGAGAACCCCGAGGAGACCTTCGCCTCGCTCGAGAAGTACGGGCGCGACCTGACGGCCCTGGCGCGCGCGGGCAAGCTCGACCCGGTGATCGGCCGCGACGACGAGATCCGCCGCGTCATCCAGGTGCTGTCGCGACGCACCAAGAACAACCCGGTGCTCATCGGCGAGCCCGGGGTCGGCAAGACCGCGATCGTCG
>JAJZFO010000130.1 GCA_021805305.1 Actinomycetes bacterium
GGTGCGGGGCAACGAGGTCGTACTGACACCCCTGACCACCGTGGCCCACGGCCAGCGGCAGGTGCCCCGCGACATCTACGAACTCTGTTCCGCCTTCTTCTAGGAACCCGAGCTCGCGGCGTTCGGATTCGAACGCCCTAGGCGTGTTCGCCACTGCCCTCGGGCGGACCCAGGAGGCCCGCGCGGTAGTGCTTGCGGCATAGGACCTGGTAGTGGATGACGCCCTGGTGGACGTCACCCGTGAGGAACTGCGAGCCCTCGCGGGCAATGACGCCGTTGATCACGCGCGCGTTGCAGCGCCCCTTCTCCCCGCACCAACACGTCGAGGTGAGAGGGAGCTCCTGCGCGCGATCGGCGATGGCGAAGAGTCGCGCGGACCCGGGAAAGACGTTCAACATGAAATCCGCCGACAGGCCGAAGGCGTGCACGTCGAGGCCGTGATCGTCCACCAACTCCGCGAGTTGGTCCACCTGGGAGGCGCTGGCGAACTGGGCCTCGTCGATCACCAGGATCTTCGCGCCGCTCTCGATCAGGCGCGCCGCGTGTGGGGCGAGGTCCTCGCCGGGCGTGATGGCGTCGGCGTGGGCTTCGATACCGATACGACTGGTCACCATGCCCTCGTCGCTGCGGTCCCCGAAGGTCCACAGGGCCACGTCCGAGCGTGTCTCACGCAGTTGCCAGCACAGTTGCAGGGCCAGGGTGGACTTGCCGGCCGCCATCGTGCCGTAGGTAAAGGTCAATTCGCCCATCTCATCCCAGTCCGTCGTGCCGGCGCTCGTCGGGAGTGACTTTCACGGCCCGGGCGCGACGCGGTTCACTAGATTAGTGCCATGAACCTGAGCGTGCGTGCCGTGGCCTACATCCGTAATGAGCGCAACGAGGCGCTCGACGACAACTGGGACGACATCGTCAGCACGGTGGAACTGGCCGCCGACGTGCCCAGCGAGGCGTTGCGCGGGCTGAGCGAATTCAGCCACGTGGAGATCGTCTTCTTCGCCGATTGGGCCGAGGACGTACCGCCGGCCCCGTGGCACCGCCATCCGCGGGGTAACGAGAAGTGGCCGGACGTGGGGGTCTTCGCCCAGCGCAACAAGGACCGCCCCAACCGCATTCTGCTCACCACCGTGCCGATCGTCGGCATCGGCGAGCGTTTCCTGCACGTGCGCGGCCTCGACGGCATCGACGGCACGCCGGTGCTCGACATCAAGCCGGTCTTCCACTGGAGCGTGCCGCGGGGCGAGGTGCGAGCGCCGCGGTGGAGTGAGGAACTCGGCGAGAACTACTTCTGACCTAGAGCCGCGTCACCTGGCGCGGCTGCGCGGCCAACATGACGTCGACCTCTTGGCGGCGCGGACACGTCGCGGGGCCAAAGGACGCAATGGCGATCGCGGCGGCGGCGTTGGCGCGCAGCAGCGCCTCGTCGGGCGCCACGCCATTGAGTAGTTCGCCAATCACCACCCCGTTATGGACGTCACCGGCGCCGTTGGTGTCGACGACGTCGGTGGCGAAGCCCGGAGCTCGCACCACCTCCTGGGCCGTCGCGCCCACGCAACCACGCGCCCCGTCACGCACCACCACGCGGTCGAATCCCCAGCGGCGCTGCAAGTCACGTGCGGCCTCCACGGGATCGGCGCGGGCGCTGAGGACCTCGGCCTCGGCCGCGTTGCACAGCAACCAATCCGCGCGCGTCATGACCGTCGTCAGCACCCCCGGATCGATATCGGCGCCGCGGGGCCCGGGGTCGAACGCCACCACCACCTCGACGGGCACCGTGCGCAACCATTCACTGACGATGGTGGCGACCTGGGGGTAGACGACGTTGTAGCCCGAGACGTAGATGACGTCACCCTCTACCAGCGTGAGGGCCTCGAGGTCCTCGCGGCGAATGCTCAACTCAGCGCCCGGCGACGTCACGAAAGTGCGCTCGCCCGTCGCGTCGACCAACACGACGCACACCCCCAGGTCGAGGTCACCGCGCGTCGTCACCATAACCTCGATCCCCTCGCTCTGAAGAATCGCGCGCGCGATCTCCGAGAAACGTCCGGCACCCAATTGTCCGACGTACACCGCGCGCGCGCCCTGACGCTGGGCCGCGCTCATGAGGTTGAACCCTCCGCCCGCCGTGACGAGACGCTGTGAGGACAACGAGTCACCCCCGCGTTCGGGTAGATCATCGATGATCAACGCGAAGTCGATCATCACGGTGTCGAGACAGACGACGCGAGGCTGCTCCACTTAGGGATTCTCGATCCATTCATCCGCGCGGCGCACCTCGGCCTGACGGGGGAAGACCTTCTCGATCAGCACCCGATGCACCTCGGGATCGGCGTCGGCGCAGGCGTCACTGAGAATCGTGAGCCGGTAGTCGAGGTCTGCCGCCTGTCGCGTCGTCGAAAGGACGACGCCGCTGGTCGCGATGCCGGTGAGGACCAGGTGGTCCACCTCGAGCGCGCGAAGGACCACCTCGAGGTCCGAGCCCGTGAAGGCACTCACGCGTCGCTTGGTCACCACGGGGTCACCGTCGCGCGGCGCCAGGCGGGGGTGGACCTGGGTCGATTCCGACGTCTCGTCCATCGCCACGCCATGCTTGAGGGCCGAGAATCCCTTGTTATGACCGCTAATCTCCGGCGCGCCCGGGCGGAAGGCGACGCGCACGAAGATGACCGGGGTCGCCGAGGCGCGAGCCGCGGCGATGACCCGCTCGAGGGTGTCGAGCAGCTCGTCGGCGCGCTCGGCCAGTCGCGTGACGATGCCGTTTTGCATGTCCATCACCAGCAGTGCCTGGGACACCTGGCCTCCCTTGAGCGTCGAGTACTACTTCTTCTTGACGAGCGCGGTCTCGGTCTTGATGAGTGAGGCGAACTCGGCGGCCACGGTCACGTTCAAGTTAGCCACCTGGGTCTCGGTCATCGGCGCCTTCTTTCCCTGCAGGAAGAGGATCTCGCTCTGGGAAATCCGCCGCTGGTTGTGCGCGAAGGTCTTGAGCAAGGTGTTGAACGAGGCGACGGGTCCATTCGCGTGGGCCGCCATCGAACCCGCCTCGGCCTCGAGCAGTTGGTTGGCGTAGATCCCGATCGACTTGGTCGCCGTGGAGGACTGCAGCGCCGAGGCGTCGGTCTGCATGGCCACCAACGTAGCCGCCTCCCCCTCGACCCAGAGCTTGAAGGACACCGGAGCGTTCTTCGACGCCGCGCGCATCACGTTGACGTCGGAGCCCACGTCCGAGGTGAGGTAGAAGATGTTGCCCACGAGACCCGACAAGGTCACCGTCGACGCCGTGACGAAGTACTCGCGGAACGACGCGTTGAGCGCGCGCATGTCGGAGACGAACAACGCGACGCTGGCGCGATACTTCGCCGCCACGCTGGCCTTCGTGGCCAGCGTCTCCTGCGCGGACAACTTCGTCATCGCCGTTCGCGCGTTGGCCAGCAATGTCGTGCGTTCCGCCTTGCACTTGGCGCTACTGCACAGGAAATAGGTGCGAACGCTGGTGAGATAGTTATCCGTGTTGGCCAAGATGCTCGGCACGAGCGCGGAACCCGACGTCGCCCCCGCACTGGGCATCACGACCAGAGGGCTCAGCGATGCGGCGGCGACGCCGACGATGGTCGCGACGCGACGCAGTGAATGTGACATGGGGAGACTCCTTGTTGTCTCTACCCTAGCCAAGGGAGTCGACGCGACTTCGGTCGCGGGCGACCGCAGTCGACATGGACGATAAGGGTTCCGTGAAGCATCAATAAGAATCACGTGCCGCGCCGTATCCACGTCACCGTGCTCTCGGTCATCACGAGTTCCACGACGGATAATCTGTGGCGATGGATCACCCGCGTGGACTCGTGGTGAAGGAGGTCCTCAGGGTCGCCGGAGCCGCCGCGAGACCCGTCGGCGCCTCGGTGGTGGGGCACCTTCGCGTCGCGCTGTCCGCGGTGGCCGCGATGGCCCTCTTCGTGGTGGTCGCTTCGGCGTTGGCGACCTTGCCGGCCTCCGCCGCGCGAACACCACGCGCGACGGTCTCCCAGAACGTGGAGCCGCCCTTCGGTCGCAGCCTCGAGGGTCGCATGGCGACCCTGTTCGCGGACATCAACCGCGGCTCGCTCACCTCGGCCGCGCGGCTCTACTTTCCCGAATCGGCGTACGTCGCGATGAAGACCGGCCGCATCCCCTCGCCCGCGACGGACTACCGCGACCGCCTGGCGGCCTTTTACCGCCTCGACCTCCTCGCCTACCACGACTACATCCGCGCCGACGGACCCGCGACGTTCCTCGGGATCAACGCGTCGGCGACTGACGCCCAATGGATCAGGCCGGGCTGGTGCGAGAACTCGATCGGCTACTGGCACGTCGCGGGGGTCCGTCTGGTCTATCGACAAGGTCGTGTCGTGCGCTCGGTGGGGGTCGCCTCGCTGATCTCGTGGCGCGGCGTGTGGTACGTGGTGCACCTGGGGCCCAATCCGAGGCCGCGTGACGTCGGGACGGTGGACTCGCCCGCGCAAGGACGAGGTGTCGCGGGTCCGGCGGGCGGCTGTTGAGGATCCTAGGGCAGCGCCACCCGACCGTTCGGACCGATCAACGCCGCGCTGTTGGCGAAGTCATCGCGAGAGAGTTGGTTCATGAAGCCCCACGCCGCGTGCGACGGATCGACGACGGCGCGTCCACCGGGTTCGATCGTCAGGGGCGTGAGCGAGGCCGCCGTCGTCACGCCCCGGGCGTTGATCGTCACGTGCAAAATCGCCGAGAGGGCGAGATCGCCCACGGTGGCGAAGGCGTCATAATTGGTGAAGTCACCGAGACTGTAAGCGATGAGGCGACCCCGATACCACTGCATGCCGCGCAGCACGTGCGGTCCACTGGCGATCACGAGGTCCGCGCCGTCATCAATCGCGGCGTGGGCGAACGCGTAGGGATTGCCACGGTTCTCGCCGTAGAAGGTCTCGGTCGCCCTGGTCACGTGATCCGCGCTGGGACCCTCGGCACCGGCGTGCATGTAGACGACCACCACCTGCGCCTCTCGCTTCGCCTGGGCGATCAATTGGGCGGCGCGGCCGAAGTCCAGCAGATTATTGGTCAAGTAGTACGGCGCGAAGTCCACGAAGGCCACCGCGATGCCCCGAACGTGCACCACGCCGATCTGACCGGGAAGGCCCGCTTGGACGATGCCGGCCGCCGCGAGAGCCGCCGACGTGTCGGCCTCGCCGCGGGCCCCGAAATCGTAGGAGTGGTTGTTCGCGCTATTGAGTATGTTGAACCCCGCGGCGCGGTACACCTGGGCGAAGGACGGGGGCACCCGGAACGCGTAGCACTCGCTCGACGAGGCCGAGCACTTCGACGTGGTGGCGTTGGTCATGGTGCCCTCGAGATTGCCGAAGACGACGTCGGCGCGTAGCGCCGGTTTGACCGGGGCGAAGTACGCGGCCGGGTCGGCCGGGAGTTGGGGCGTGTTGCCGAGGTCAGTGTCCCCGACCGCCGAGAGTGTGACGCTCGCGGGCACGGGCGCACTCGTCGTGGTCGTGGGCGCCAATGTCGTGGTCGTCGTCGTGGTGGTCGTGGTCGTCGTCGCGGCGGGACGCTCGACGACGTACGTGCCGGTACTCGCTCCCACCACGAGCACGAGACCCAGCGAACCCCACCACCAGCGACGCGCCCCGCGCGTCGCTGGACGCACGTGTCGGCCTACCACGGCTGGGGTTCTCCGGGACCCCGCGAGAGGAACACCGCGAAGAAGTCCTTGGTACTGGGGTAGAGGAAGCGGTTAGGGATTTGGTTGGGGTTGGGCACGTCCAGGGCCGGGCCCATCGCGCCGGGCCCCGAGTAGGTCACGAAGATCGGCCACTCGGGATTGATGTCGAGCTCCATGGCGCGAACGCAATGCAGCTGCACCATGACACTCGCCATCGAGGCGGCGGTCTGCGCGGGGGCGGCCGCGTAGATCAAGTTGCCGTTCTTGTCGATACCGAGCGCCGAGCGCCAGACCGCGGGCGCTCCGTGCAAGGTCAGTCCCCACGCGAAATCGTCGGCGGTGCGCGGGGTGGGACGCGAATTATCGACGAGGAGTGGAAGGTTCTGTCGGGCCATGACGACGGTCGGACCGGGATCTGGACCACCCGCCCACTGGGTGATCCCCACCGTGCCATTGGTGTATCGCACCACCGTCGCCAAGCCCTTGATCATCGGGAAGTACAAGGTGTGATTGGTGTAGAAACCGCCCAAACCGTCGTGTTCGTAGAAACCAGAATTGAAGGTGGCGAGCAACCGGCCGAGTCCCGTCAAGGGCACT
>JAJZFO010000279.1 GCA_021805305.1 Actinomycetes bacterium
GTTCACGGTGGCGCGCACGGCCCTGGACGCGGCGCGCGCGACGTGCGACGAGGTGAAGGATGAGATCGGCGCGACCCGGGTCACCTCGGTGGAGAAGATCGGCCGGGTGTCGATTATCGGGGCCGGCATGAAGACGAGTCCCGGGGTGACCGCGCTGATGTTCGAGACGCTGTCGTCGCACGGCATCAACATCGACATGATCTCGACCAGTTCCATTCGGATCTCGTGCGTCGTCGAGGCCGACAAGGTGACCGACGCCGTACGCGCGCTGCACACCGCGTTTGGCCTCGACGCGGCCTAGTCCTAGACTTTCGAACATGCGAATCGCGATTATCGGGGCCACGGGCCAGGTCGGCACAGTGATGCGGACGATTTTGGCCGAACGTCAGTTCCCCGCTGACGACGTACGTTTCTTCGGCTCCGCCCGCTCCGCGGGCACCACGCTCGAGTGGGACGGGCGCGCCATCACCGTCGAAGACGCCGCCACCGCCGACTTCTCGGGCATCGACATCGCCCTCATGTCCTCGGGCGCGACGTCCTCGAAGCAGATCGCCCCGCGCGTGGCCGCCGCCGGGGCCATCGTGGTGGACAACTCCTCCGCCTGGCGCATGGACGCGGACGTGCCCCTGGTGGTGTCGGAGGTCAACCCCCACGCACTGGCCTCGATCCCCAAGGGCATCGTGGCGAATCCCAATTGCACGACGATGGCCGCCATGCCCGTGTTGCGGCCGCTGCACGCGGCGGCGGGACTGCGGTCGTTGGTGGTCTCGACGTACCAGGCGGTCAGCGGCGCGGGTCGTGACGGCGTCGAGGAGCTGGCCCATCAGCTCGAGGCGAGCGCGCGCGGTGACGTGCGTCAGCTGACGTTCAACGGGCGCGCCTTCGCCCTGGAGGCGGGGAACAAGTTCCCGGTGTCCATCGCGCACAACGTGGTGCCCCTCGCGGGGTCCGTCGTCGATGACGGGTCACTCGAGACCGGCGAGGAACAGAAATTACGCGACGAGAGTCGCAAAATCCTCGAGATACCGGGCCTCCTGGTCGACGCGACCTGCGTGCGGGTGCCGGTGTTCACGGGGCACTCCTTGTCGATCACCGCGTCCTTCGATCGTGCGCTCTCACCCGAGGAAGCCACCGACCTACTCAAGAACGCCGCCGGGGTCATCGTGGAGGACATCCCGACCCCGCGATTGGCGGCCGGTCAGGACCCCAGCTACGTCGGGCGGATCCGCCGGGCCGAGACGGTGGTGCACGGACTCTCGCTGTTCGTGAGCAACGACAACCTTCGCAAGGGTGCGGCGCTCAACGCCGTCCAGATCGCGGAGCTACTGCGGGTGCGTTAGTCCGCGCCGTCGCGACCGATCTGACGGCGCGCCAAGTTGACGCAGTGATCGCCGAAGCGTTCGTAGAAGCGCGCCAGCAGGGCGAGTTCCACGGCGACCGGCACCGGCATCGAACCCGACGTGAGTTCGGCGGTGAGTGAGACGTGCAGGTCGTCGAGTTCGTCGTCGATGTCCTCGATGGCGCCCTCGGCTTCGAGTTTCCCGTCGATGATCACGTCGGTGGCCTCGCGCCAGATCGTCGAGGCCACCTCACCCATCCGTTCGACGAGACCCCGACTGCGCGGGGACATCTCCGCGCCCAACCCGCGCGCGGCGCGGCGCGCGATGTGCTCGGCCAGGTCGCCGTTTCGTTCGACCTCGGGCATCACGCGCAGCAGCGTCACCAGGCCGGCGCGCGAGTCGCTGCTCAGTGATTCCCCGCGCACGAGGAGGTTCTCCACCTGCGCGACGATCTCGTTGACCAGGGTATCGATGACCACGTCCTGTTGAACGACGCGCTTGGCGAGTTCGCGGTCCCCCGCCAGGAGGGCGTGCGTGGCTTCGGCGATGGATTCGCCCACCAGGGCGAAGATGTGGACCACAGTGCGCATCATGGCGGGCGTGACGGGCGAATCGTCGGGCGCCGTGGTCGCGGGTGATTTGGCGGCGCCAAAGAGTCGATACATAGTGAGAGGATACTCGCGCGTCACAGTCGCTTTCTAGGCTGACGGGGTCGAAGGAGAGTCGTGGTGTTGGTGTGGGTACTGGTGGGAGTGTTCGCGGGCGTGGTCGTGACGGTGCTGGCGGGGTCGCGGCGCGTTCGCGTCCTGCGTGAACGGGTGGGGGCGGAGGAGGCCCGGGCCCGCGTCGCCGAGGCCCTGCACGAGGCGTCGCGCGAGGCCCTCGAACGAGAACGCCGTGATCACGCGGAGGCGGTCGCTCAGATGGAGACGTTGTTCGAGGCGACGTCGAGTCGGGTGTTGGCCAATTCCATGTCGCAGTTCAACGAGACCCAAGAACGCATCCTGCGAGAACGCGACTCCAAGCTCCGCGACAGTCTCGGACCCCTCGAGGAATTGCTCGCGCAGTACAAGACGAGTCTCGAGGGCTTCGATCAGAATCATCGCGAGGCGCTCTTCGACGTCAAGACGCGCGCGGGTGAACTGCTCACGGCCCAACTCAAGACCCAAGAGGAGACCAGCCGGCTCAACCAGTTGCTGGGTCGAAGCGCCGATCGTGGCCGGTGGGGCGAGATCCAACTGGCCAACGTCCTCGAGGCGTCGGGCCTGCGCCCCAACATCGACTTCGACCTGCAGGTGACGCAGTCGGGCGAGACCGGGCAGCGTCAACGACCCGATTGCCTCGTCAAATTGCCCAACGACACGACCATCGTGATCGACGCCAAGTTTCCCTTCGCCAACTTCGAACGGGCGTTGGCCAGCGAGAGCCCGAGCGAGCGACGGCTCTACGAGGAGAAGTCCGCGCAAGACCTGCGTGAACACGTCAAGGCCCTGGCCACGAAGTCGTACTGGCAAGCGCTGGACGTCTCGCCCGAATTCACGGTGTGCTTCGTGCCCAGTGACTCCGCTTTGTCGGCCGCCTACGAGGCGGACGCCAGCCTGCACGCCTTCGCGACCGAGAAGCGCGTCCTCCTGGTGGGTCCGACCAACCTCCTGGCGTTGCTGTGGTCGGCGGCGGAGGTCCTCCAGCGCCACGCGTTCGCGGCCAACGCGCAGGAGATCTTGAAGTCCGCCAGTGAGCTCTACGGACGGATCCGCGCCGTCGCCGGACCCCTCGCGCGTCTCGGTAAGTCGCTCAACGACGCCGTCTCGAGTTACAACGACGCCGTCTCGTCGGTGGAGTCGCGACTCATCCCGATCGCCCGTCGCGTCCGTCTCCTCGGCGGCGCGACCGGTGCCAAACCCCTCGACGAGCTGAAGGACGTCAGCGCGAGCACGCGGCGTCTCGACGCGCCCAAGTGGGGGGCGGACCTCGACGACCCCGACCTGGCGTGGCAGTCCGAAATCATCGAACTCGACGCCCTCGAGGAGGACGGCCCCGCGGAGTAGGGCCGCGGGCTGAGTAAGTTCTTACCTCGTGGCACGAACTCGAGCGCACCGGCGTCGACAATCCCAGCGCGTCGCGCTGGCGCTGGCGGTGACGTTCGTGGTGCTGGTATTCGGTCGCGAGGTATCGCGTTCGGCGCACCAGGAGACGTCGGCTCGACGCAGTGAGAATCTGAGTTTCGCGCAGATGGCCGGCGCGGTGGTGGCCGAGGAGAACTCCCTTGACGGCGCCCTGGCCAATCTGCTCACCGCGGGCGCCGGTCAGACGCGCGTGGCGCTGGCCACCCAAATCGCGTCGATGGCCGACGATCTCACGAAGTGGCGCGACGCGGCCGCCTTGCTCGAGGTCCCCACGCTGTCGCCGGACCTGAACGCCACCCTGGCGGCCGCCACCGTGACGCGCGCGAACGACTACGACGTCGTGCTCGCCTACCTCGCGCAGGCGCTGAGTCTCCCGGGACCCCACGCGACGTTGGTGGCGTCCTCCCTCGGCGCGGCGCAAACGTCGCTACTCACGACGGCCGCGGCGTGGGGCGCGCAACGCCACGCGCTGGCGAGTGCGCCGGGCGCGGTCACCCTCGACGCTCTCACGTCCGACAGCGCCCGACTCGACATCCCCTCGCTCGTGGGGGTGCTCGCCGCCGCGCCGAGTCTCGCGCCGACGCGCGCGATCGCCATCGCGGCCGTCCAAGTGCAACCCGCGCCGTTCCCGGCGCCCGCGCTCACCCTCGAACTCGCCCCGACCTCCGCGATGACCGTGCAGGTCGCCGTGTCGAATCAGCGCGAGATCTCCCAGCCCGTCACCCTGTCGGTGACCTTCACCCCCCTCGCGGGCGCCGCGCAACGGGTGACGGCGAGCCAGACCCTCTCGCCCCTGACGTCCTTCGCCTTCGCGCCCTCCTCCTTCAGCGTTTTCCCGGGGGAGCGGGGCGTCTTGAGCGTCACGCTCAACGGCGTTCCCGCCGCGCCGGGCCTCGTGCACGCCCGCACCTACGCGGTCAGCGTGTCGCCGGCCGCGGCGGGCTGAGGTAGTTTCAGCGGGACTTACTGGTGAGTTGGCATACGATGTGAGTGTCCTGCCCCGACCGAGAAAAGAGGAATCGTGTCCGAGTCCATAACCGTGACCAACAATCAGACCGGTGAGACTCGTGAGATTCCCATCGTGAACGGTGGCGTCGCCGCGTCGGAGTTCGCCAAGGTCGCTCCCGGGATCTGGTTCTACGATCCGGGCTTCATGTCCACGGCCGCCGCCCAGTCGGCGATCACCTACCTCGACGGTGACGCGGGCATCTTGCGGTACCGCGGTTACCCCATCGAGCAATTGGCGGAGAAGTCGAGCTTCGTCGAAGTGGCCTACTTGTTGGTCAACGGGGAGCTGCCCAGTGCGGCGCAACTCGACGTCTGGACGACCGACATCAAGTACCACACCTACATCCACGAGAACATGCGCAAGCGATTCCTCGAGGGCTTCCACTACGACGCGCACCCCATGGGCATGCTGATCTCGTCGATCGCCGCCCTGTCGACCTTCTACAAGGAATCGAAGAACTTGGGTGATCTCGAGGTGCTCTACAAGCAGGTCGTGCGACTCATCGCCAAGATGCCGACCCTGGCCGCCGCCGCCCACCGCTTCTCGGTGGGGATGCCCTTCGTCTACCCCGACAATACGTTGAACTACACCGAGAACTTTCTCTCGATGATGTGGAAGGTGGCCGAGCCCACCTACCAGGCCGACCCGGCGCTGGCGCGGGCCCTGGACGTCTTGTTCATCCTGCACGCGGACCACGAACAGAACTGCGGCACCACGGCGATGCGCACGGTGGGTTCCTCCCACGGCGACCCCTACGTGTCGACGGCCGCCGCCGCCGCCGCACTCTACGGACCCCGCCACGGGGGGGCCAACGAGGCCGTCTTGAAGATGCTCAACAAGATCGGTCACATCGACAACATTCCGGCCTACATCGAGACGGTCAAGGCCGGCAAGACCAAGTTGGAGGGGTTCGGTCACCGCGTCTACAAGAACTTCGACCCGCGCGCCACCATCATCAAGAAGACGGCCGACGAGGTCTTCGCGGTGACGGGCCGAAACCCGCTCCTCGACATCGCCCTCAAACTCGAGGAGATTGCCCTCGCCGACGACTACTTCATCTCGCGGCGGCTCTACCCGAACGTGGACTTCTACTCCGGCCTGATCTACCAGGCCATGGGCTTCCCGGTCGAGATGTTCACGGTGCTCTTCGCCATCCCGCGCACCGCCGGCTGGCTCGCGCACTTCAAGGAACTGCTCGAACAGGACATGAAGATCTCGCGTCCCCGCCAGCTCTACATCGGTTCTGACGTGCGCGATTTCGTGCCCATGGCCGATCGATAGGCCCACGAGTTCGACGCCGCGCCCGTGCCGCGCCCGGGTGAGTTCGTGAACAGCGCGCGCCCGGGCGCGGTGTGGGCCGTCTTCGTCACGTGGAATCCGGACCCCGATCGGTTGTTCGAGGCCGTGGCGTCCCTGCGGGCGCAGGTCGAGGGCGTGATCGTGGTCGATAACGGGTCGGACGACGTCGAGCAGCTGGCGGCCCACTTCGCGTCCGACGAGCGACTGACGTTGGTCGCCCTGGGCGAGAACCGCGGCGTGGGGGCGGCCCTCAACGTCGGGGTGCGCCAGGCGTTGGCCCACGACCCGCAGTGGATCGTGACCATGGACCAGGACACCGTGGTGAGCGACGGTGCCGTGGCGGCGATCCTGCGCGACTTCGCCGCGCTGGACCCCGACCTCGCGCGGCGCTGCGCCCTGGTGGCGCTGCGTCCCCACCCCCAACCCGCGAGTATTTGGTTGACCCGCTACGCCGAGCGTCTCATGGAGCTGCGCGACCACGGCGAGTTCACCGAGCGGC
>JAJZFO010000255.1 GCA_021805305.1 Actinomycetes bacterium
AGGTACCCGAGATCGCCAACGGTATCGTCGAAATCAAGGCGCTGGCGCGCGAACCCGGTCACCGCTCCAAGATCGCCGTCGCCTCCAACGACACCATGGTCGATCCGGTCGGTGCCTGCGTGGGGGCCCGCGGGTCACGGGTCCGCAACATCACCAACGAATTGCGCTCGGAGCGCATCGACGTGGTGCCCTACAGTGACGATCCCATCCAGTTCATCCAGGCGGCGTTGGCGCCCGCGCGCGTGCGCGAGGTCCAATTGAACGAAGAGGAGGGGATCGCCACGGTCATCGTCCACGACCAGCAACTCTCCCTGGCCATCGGCAAGGAGGGTCAGAACGCCCGTCTGGCCGCGCGCCTGACCGGCTGGCGCATCGATATCCGTTCCGAGAACGAGGGTAACGACGAGGTGGTCGAGGAAATCTGGACCGAGGACGGCGTGGTGGTGGACGAGACGGTGGCGCAGGTGCACGACCCGCACGCCCACGAGACCGGGCCGGCGGTCGAAGCCTTCACCGACGGGGTCACGGTGATCGAGGAGATCGCCAACGTCGTGGACGACGGCGCCGGTCACGAAGTTCGCGTCGAGGAAGTCGTGGTGATGGACGCCGAGGGTGCCGTACTCGACGTCCTCGAGGTCGACGTGACGGAGGACGAAGCATAAGCCCGGTCCGGACCTGCGCGGTCTGCCGGCGCCGTCGCGACGACGCGGAACTGCGTCGCGCGGGTCGACGGTCCCCCGGGGTCTGGTACCTCGGTCGGGGTCCGGGACGCGGGCTGTGGTGGTGTCGCGCGGGCGAGTGCGTCCAACGGGTGAATCTGGCTCACGCGGCGCGCTCGTTGCGGTGCGCCCTGGACTCGCGGGACGAGGTCGCGTTGGGGGAACTCACGGGACGTTCTAAAACGGCTGTAGTTGTGGAAGAATAGGGAACTGTGTTCGCGGAGCGCGGACACACGAATCAAGGGAATGTTTTGGCGCAGAAGAAGATCCGGGTACACGAGCTCTCGAAAGAGCTCGGTCTAACGAGCAAGGAGTTGCTCGCACTGGCCCAGACGTTGGGCATTGGTGCCTCCAGCCCCTCCGCCTCGATAGAGGACGCGCAGGCCGACCGCATCCGTCGTAAGGCGGACGCCCAGGGCTTGCGACGAGAGGTCGCACCCGAGGAGCCGACGAAGACGAAGTCGACCCGACCGAGTGGTGCGACGTCGCCGGAGGCGCCGGCGGTCGCGACGGTGAGGGTGGACGCCACCACCTCGCCCACGCCCACGCCCGCACCCGCCCCGGCGGTCGAGGGCGCGCCCGCGTCGTCCGAGGCGTCGAGCACCGCCCCGGCGCCCGAAGCCCCCCGCGTCGTGCGCAGCCGTCCCGTGGCGCCCGTCAAGCCCCCCGCGCCCCGCGTGACCCCGAGCGAGGGTCCCACGACGATTCGCCCCACGCAACGACCGACGAGCGGTGAGGCGGGCGACGCGCCCGCGGCGCCGATGCGACCGCCGCTGAGTGCGTCGGGACGTCCGATCCCGCCGCCCCCGGGACGACCGATCAGTCCGTCGGGACGTCCGATCCCGCCGCCCCCGGGCATGCGCCGTCCCAGTGGCGCCGGTGGTCCCAGCACGCGCCCGACGGGTCCCGGCGGTCCCCGTCCAATGAGTCCGCGCGGACCCCAGACGGGGGGGCCCGCTCGTACGGGTGGTCCCTCGCGGCCCGCGGGTGCCGGATTCGGCGCTCGGCCCGGTGCCCCGGCGGCCGGTGCCGCCGGTGCGAATCGCGGCGGCCCGCCGCGCGGCGGTGGCGGCCCGCGTGGGTCGCAGCGTAAGACGACGCGACGGCGCCGTCGCAACGTCGAAGAGCTGGAGCCGACCCAGATGACCACGTGGTTGCCGTCGTCGGCGCCCGTGCCCGAGGGTGACATCATCATCGAACGTGGTTCGACCGCGAAAGACGTGGGCCCCAAACTGAATCGCTCGGCGGCGGACATCATCCGCTTCCTGTTCCTACAGGGTGAGATCGTCACGGCCGTGCAGGGTCTGAGCGACGACATGATCGAGCTCTACGCCGCCGAAGTGGGCGCGTCGGTCAAGTTGGTGGACCCGGGCGAGCAGCAAGAGGCGGCCCTGCTCGCGAGATTCTTCGACGAAGACGACATGGACGAGGAGATTGAGGCGACGTCGCGTCCCCCGGTCGTCACGGTGATGGGTCACGTCGACCACGGCAAGACCAAGCTGCTCGACCGCATCCGCAAGACCAACGTGGTGGCCGGCGAGGCCGGTGGCATCACGCAGCACATCGGTGCGTACCAAGTGCAGTGGCAGGGCAAGTCCATCGCCTTCCTCGACACGCCGGGCCACGAGGCCTTCACCGCCATGCGCGCTCGCGGGGCCAAGGTCACCGACATCGTCATCCTGGTGGTGGCCGCGGACGACGGGGTCATGCCCCAGACGGTGGAGGCGATCAACCACGCCAAGGCGGCCGAAGTGCCGATCATCGTGGCGGTCAACAAGATCGACAAGGAGGACGCCAATCCCGACCGCGTGCTCCAGCAGTTGAGTGAGCACGGACTGGTGCCCGAGAAGTGGGGCGGCGACACCATCACCGTCGAGATATCCGCACTACAGGGACTGGGCATCGAGGATCTGCTCGAGCAAGTGTTGCTCGTCGCGGAACTCGCGGAGTTGACGGCGCGACCGACGGGTCGCGCCACCGGCACCGTGCTCGAGGCCAACCTCGAAGTCGGCCGCGGACCCGTGGCCACCATCATGGTGCAGCAGGGTCTCCTGCGCGTCGGCGACCCCGTAGTGGCGGGCGCGGCGTACGGCAAGGTGAAGGCCTTGATCAACGACCAGGGCAAGCAGATCAAATCAGCGGGACCCTCCACTCCGGTGCAGATTCTGGGTTTCTCCGAGCCCCCGTTCGCGGGAGACGAGGTGCGCGTCGCCCAGGACCTGGGAAATGCCCGTTCGCTGGCGGAGGCCCGGGCCCAGCGCGTACGCCTGGTGGGTCACCAGCCGGTGGCCTCCGCGTCGGGTGCGCGCCTCGAGGATCTCTTCGAACAGATTCAGCGTGGCGAGACCGCGACGTTGAACATCGTGTTGAAGGCCGACGTGCAGGGTTCATTGGAGGCCTGCACCGAATCGCTACGCAAACTCGAGCGTGACGACGTGAAACTCGTCATCGTGCACCGCGGCGTGGGTGGGATCACCGAGAACGACGTGCAACTCGCCAAGGCCTCCACGGCGACCATCATCGGTTTCAACGTCCGCCCGGATCGCCGCAGTCGCGAACTGGCCGAGTCCGAGGGTGTCGAGATTCGCACCTACGAGATCATCTACAAGTTGATCGAGGAGATCGAATCGGCGATGCTCGGACTCCTCTCGCCCGTCTTCGAAGAGGTCGTCACCGGCGAAGCGGAAGTGCGCGAGGTCTTCCGGGTGCCCAAGATC
Organism: Actinomycetes bacterium; assembly: GCA_021805305.1. The sequence goes on from JAJZFO010000255.1 coordinate 3,437, forward strand.
GGCGCCATTGCGGGTTGCCTGGTGCGCGAGGGCGTCATTACCCGCGGTTCGAAGGTGCGGTTCTTGCGCGAGGGCACGATCATCTGGAAGGGTTCGGTCACGTCGCTGCGCCGATTCAAGGACGACGCTCGCGAGGTGGCCGCCGGCTACGAGTGCGGCATCGGCCTCTCGGACTACCAGGACCTCAAGGAAGGCGACATCATCGAGACGTTCGAAGAGCGCGAGATTCCGCGCACGGCCTAGCCCATGGCCCCTTCTTCGAGCCACCACGCCTACCCCCGGTCCGCGCGGGTCAATCAGATCTTGCGTGAGGTGATCTCCGAGGAGTTGCTTCGCCTAAGTGATCACGACGAGCGACTCGGATTCTTGACCGTCACCGGGGTCGAGACCACCGCGGACATGCGTCAGGCGATGGTCTACCTCGATTCGCTCGATCCCCAAGTGGCCGAAGCCCTCGAAGAGCGCCGGGCGCAGATTCAGGGATCGGTGAACGCCCAGACGCGACTCAAGCGAACACCGAAACTGTCCTTCATGGCCGATCCGGCCATTGCGAGCGGCAACGCGGTGGAGGGGGTCCTGCGCCGCCAGCACCACGATGACGAGTAACGGTCTCCTGCTGGTCGACAAGCCCGCGGGCGTCACGAGTCACGACGTCGTGGCGCGACTGCGCCAGCTGTTCCACGAGCGTCGCATCGGTCACGCCGGAACCCTCGATCCCATGGCGACGGGGTTGTTGGTGGTCGCCGTGGGCCCCTCGACGCGACTCCTGCGCTTCGCGCAGTCCCAGACCAAGCGCTACGTCGGCACGGTGCGTCTGGGCGAGGCCACCGATTCGCTCGACGCCGACGGGGTGACCGTCGCGACCGCGCCGATCCCCGAACTCAGTGGCGACCACGTGAACACCCTCGCCGCCACGCTGCGCGGACCGCAGCGACAGGTGCCGCCGATGGTGTCGGCGCTCAAGGTGCGGGGTCGGCGCCTGCACGCGCTGGCGCGTGAGGGCATCGAGGTGGAACGGCCATCTCGCGACATCGTGGTGGAGGATTTCTCCCTGTGGCCCGGAACCCGGTCGGGTGACTGGGATTTCGACGTCACGTGTTCGGTGGGCACCTACGTGCGGGTGCTGCTGAGCGATCTGGCGGTGAAGATGGGTACCGTGGGACACTTGACGGCGCTGCGACGCGTGGCCAGCGGCCACTATCTCGTCGACGACGCTCACACCCTCGAGGAGTTGGCGGGTCTGGGTGACGTGACCCTGGCGCTCGCGCCGGCGAAGGATCTGGTGCAGGACCTCGCGGCGTGCGTGCTGGGGGCGCCCGACGTCGAACGGATGCGTACGGGTCAAAGGATCGCGCTGGCCAGTGAGTTCGCGGAGGAGGAGATCGCCGCGCTCGACGACCAGGGTCGTCTCGTGGGGGTGTTGCGCCGACGCGGCGAGCTCTGGAAGCCTGAGATCGTGATGGCGCCGCGGGGAAATAATCAGTGAGACGAAGTAACTTCGACGCGCAGATGTTGCGACCCAGCGTCGTGGCCTTCGGTGTCTTCGACGGGCTACATCGCGGACACCAGGCCCTGATCGGCCAGGTGGTCGAGCTCGCCGCGCGCGAGGGCCACGTCGCGAGCGTGGTCACCTTCGACCCCCACCCCGCGCTCGTTCTCTCGCCCGACAACGCGCCGCGACTGATTGGCACCCTCGAACAGCGCCTCGAGGGACTCGAACGCCTCGGTGTGCAACAAGTCGGGGTTCTCCCCTTCGATGAACTCGCGGCGCGCGAGAGCGCCACGTCCTTCGTGGAGCGGGTGTTGGTCGGCTACCTGGGCACGAGTGACCTCGTCGTCGGTGACGACGTGCACTTCGGTCGCGAACGCGAAGGTGACGTCGCACTCTTGGTGCGCGAGGGGGCGCGTCACGGTTTCCGGGTGCACTCGTCGCCGACCTACGGCGCGCCGCAGCGCTTTAGCTCCACGGCGGTGCGTCAGAGCCTCGCCCGCGGCGAGCTGGGCGCTGCGAACGAGATTCTGGGGCGCCCCTTCGTGCTGCGCGCACCCGTCGTGCACGGCGACGCCCGCGGGCGAGAGATCGGGTTTCCCACCGCGAACTTGGACCCCGCGCCGCGACAACAACTCCCCGGTCTCGGCATCTACGCCGCGGCGGTGCGCTGGGCGGACCAGCCGTGGCGTTGCGGAGCGGTGTCGGTGGGCACGCGCCCCCAGTTCTACGCCGACGGCCAGGTCCTGGTGGAGGTGCACCTGCCCGATTTCGCGGGTGACCTCTACAACGTCGTCGTGGACGTGGCCTTCCTGCAGCGGTTACGGGGGGAGGCGCGCTTCACGAGCGTCGAGGAACTGGTGGCGCAGATGACCAGTGACGTGGCCCAGAGCCGGGAAGTATTCAGAACGTTTACGCCGGGGGCCTCGCTCCTGCTAGGATAGAAGTTCGGTCAGCGACGCTGATCGTGTGGGTCGTCACGTTGGCGACTCGCAACGGGACCCCCGACTCATAAGGCACAAAACGTTATGGCTGAGAAGCAGCAGATCATCAAGGAATATCAGGCTCACGCTACGGACACGGGCTCGCCCGAAGTCCAGATCGCGATCCTGACGGACCGGATCTCTCATCTCACCGAGCACCTCAAGGTTCACAAGGGTGATCACCACACCCGCCGCGGACTCATGAAGCTCATCGGCCAACGTCGTCGTCTGCTCGATTACGTGCAGCGCGGCAACGTGGAACGTTATCGCGAG
>JAJZFO010000262.1 GCA_021805305.1 Actinomycetes bacterium
GTTCGTGAAGGTCCTCGAACAGAACCGGGGCTTCGCCGCCGCGTGCAACGAGGCGTCGTTGATGGTGGAGGGGTCGGCCTTCTTCTTGTTCTGTCACGACGACGTGCGTCTCGATGAGGACTGTGTCGGCCTGATGGTCGAGGCCGCCTTTCGCACGAACGCCGGCATCGTGTCGCCCAAGTTCGTGCACTATGACGATCCCCTGGTCCTCTTGCACGTCGGTCAGACCAGCGACCGTTTCGGCGTGGTGCGCGAACGGGTCGAGGCGGGCGAGATCGACCACGGGCAACAGGACTTCGAACGCGACGTGTTCGTGGCCCCCGGCGGCGTCACGCTGGTGCGATGCGACCTCTTTCGCACGTTGCGCGGCTTCGACCCCCTGATCCCGCTCATCGGCGAGGACCTGGACCTGTGCTGGCGCGCGCAGGTGGCGGGCGCGCGCATCGTGGTCACGCCCCAGGCGCGCGTGGCCCATCGTGAGACCATCGCCACCGGCGAGCGCGCGATCGCCGCGCGCGGGACGAGTCACGCGTCGCGCCTGCTCCTGCTTCGTCGCCACCAGTTGCTCGTCGTGGCCACCGGGTGGCGCCTGTGGCGCACCCTGGTGACGCTGCTCACGTTGGCCGCGATGGACCTCTTGGAACTGGTCCTGGCGATGGTCGGGCGCGACAGTGATCGGGTGGGGGCCATCGCGGGATCGTGGACCTGGCTGATCCGCAATCGACGCCGGGTGCGCGAGCGCCGGCGCGAACGACGCGGCTCGCGGATACTCACCGACGCGGAGCTGCTGCGACTCCAGGAGGCGGGCGCCAGTCGCCTACAACGACTCTTCCTCGTCCTGGTGGGCGAGGGTCTCCAGGGCGCCCGGGGGATCCTGCCCGACGCCCTGGACGAGACCGAGGGGCCCAGCGGCGAGACGCCCGACGGGGTGGGATTCGCCGCCGCCTTCGCGGAGGACGAAGCCTTCGACGAGGGGATCGTCTCGAGCACCGAGCGGCTACGCCCCTCGAGGTTCTTGACGACGTTCCGCTCCCAGGCGCTGGTGATCGTCGTCGTCGCCCTCTTATGGGTGCTGGGCGCGCGCAATCTCATCACGATGCACCTGCCGCTGGTGGGACGTCTCGCCCCGCTGGACTCGTGGTGGTCGACGTGGCACCACTTCTTCTCGTCGTGGTCGCCCAACGGGGTGGGCACCGGAGCGCCGGCCATGCCGGGATACGGCATCTTGGGCTTCGCGGGCACCTTCGTCCTGGGACGCATGGGGATCCTGCCGCGGTTGGCGTTGATCGCGGCGGTGCCCGTCGGGGCGATCGGCGTGGCGCGGCTGTTGAAGGGACGCGTCTCGAATCGCGCGCGTATCGTCGCCGCGGTGGCCTACCTGGCGTTTCCGACGGGGCTCAACATGATCGGACAGGGCCGCGTGGACGTGCTCGTGGTCGTGGCGGGGCTGCCCTTCATCCTGCGGCGGCTCTTCGACCTGCTCGACGTCCCGGGATTCCGCTCGACGCCCTTCTCGGAGCCCGTGCCCTTCGGGCACCGGGGGTGGCGTACCAGTGAAGCGGGTCAGCGGATGAGCGCCATCATGGTGATCTCGCTGGTGACGGCCATGGCCCCGGCGACGCTGATCGCGGTGGCGCTCATCATCGCGGGCGTCTCGCTCTCGCGCTGGCTCGAACCCGACGAGCGCCCGCGCGCCATACCCTGGCGGTTGTTCGGCTCGATCGTGTTCAACGTGGCGATCTTCCTCCTACCCATGACCGTCGACACCGCGATCGCCGGACGTCGGGCGTGGGGTCTCTTCGGCGGCGTGCGCGCACCGTGGTCGGCGCCGTCGTTCTCTTACTTGGTGCGCGGGGTCGATGGGGGACTGGGCAACAACTGGTGGGCCTGGCTCTGGCCGGTGCTGGCCCTGGTGGCACTGATCCTGACGCGTCACCGTCGCCGGGCGATCGCCGCGAAGTTGGCGCTCATCGCGGTCGTGACGCTGCTCGTGATCACCTTGAGCGATCACCACTGGCTCGGGTCCTTCGCCCCCGACCTCGACGTGTTGCTCGTGCTCTACGCGGTGGCGGTCGCGACGCTGGTGGGTCTGGGCGTCGCCGCGCTGGAGAACGACGTACGCTCGGCGAAGTTCGGATGGCGCCAAGTGGGCGCGGCCATGAGTGCCGTGGCGATGGGCGTGGCGCCCCTCGCGTGGCTGGGCACGCTGGGCAGCGGGCGCTTCGAGTTGCCGACCACCTCGGTCGCCGAATCCTTGTCCACCCTCGCCCCGCCGACCGCGACGCAGTACCGCGTGCTGTGGTTGGGCGACCCGTCGATCCTGCCGGTGGCGGGCTGGACGGTGGCGCCAGGCCTGGCCGCGGCGACCTCCACCAACGGCTTGCCCGGCGGCAACACGCTGTTCACCTCGCCGAGTTCGGGGACCACCGACCAGATCATCGCCGCGGTGAATCTCGCGCTCGAGGGGCGCACCGTCAACCTGGGGCAGCTGCTCTCGCCCGCGGGGATCTCCGCCATCGTCGTGATGGACGCCTCGGCCCCGCAACTGGTGGGGGTGCAGTCCTCACCGGTGCGCTCGGTCCCCGCGCTGTTGACCTCCTCACTCAGCGCCCAGACCGACCTCGCGCTGGAACTCTCCACGTCGTCGGTGCAGGTCTTCGCCAACGCCCAGTTCTCGGGGATCGTGCGTTCGCGCCCCACCAAGTCCGCTCCCTGGACCTCGGTGCTCTCACCCGTCACCAATTCGGGCACGCTCGCGGGCGGCTCCCAGGTCGAGGTGGGCCTGGCCCCGGCGAGCGCCTTCTCCTTGAACGTTCGCGGCCACGCGCTCAGGCGCGGATCGCTCGACGGCTGGGCCGGTGCGTACGACATCCCCGCGTCCACGACGCCCGTCGTGGGGACGCTGAGTCTGAACCGCTTCCCCTTCAATGGTCTGGTGGCGCTGTTCACGTTGTCGATGTGGTCGATCGTCTGGCTCGGATTCGGCTGGGTGCACCGACTCGAGTGGCTCTTCACGGGCCGCCCGCGTCGCGCCCGCCACACCCGTGGGCCACGTCGCTCTCGCGAAGGGGACGACGGCGATGCGTAGGTCCGGACTGGCGCTGTTGGCCGTGGTGGTCATCATCCTGGCGGTCGTCGGGGTGCTGAACGAACGCGGGGTGGTCACCAATCCGACCGTCGCCGGCATCGGGGCGGCGTCGCCGACGGCGCAGTCGAGCGCCCTCTACTGCACCGGATTGACCGACGCGCGCGGGGGCCTGCGCGGCGCCGTCACCTTCATCAACACGACCGGGGCCACTCGTCACGTGGTGGTGCACGCCTTCGCCACCGGCGCGACGTCGGCGGTGGCCACGGCCTTCGTCCTCGGGCCCTACGCGCGTCAGTCGGTGGCCCCCACCAATCTGCTGGTCGGTCGGACCTACGCCCTCGCCGCCCAGGTCGACGGCGGGGGGGTGAGCGCGGTGCAGGTCACCGCGCGCGACGGCACCCAGTCGCCCTGCCTCAGCCAGGGCGTGACGAATTGGTACGCCTCGGGCTTCGACTCGACCGTGGGCTCCTCGGCGGTGCTGAGCGTGTACAACCCCACCGCCACCGCCGCGGTGTTCAACGTCACCGCCTTCACCCCCGGCGGATTCTCGTCGCCCGCGCCCCTGCAGGGGGTCAGCGTGGGGGCCCACGCGGTGTTGACCCTCAATCTGGGTGAGCAGATCGTGGCCACCCAGAACTTCGGTGTGCAGGTGTCGGTACTGCGTGGCTCGTTGGTCGTGGTCGGCGACCAGGTCTCCAAGAACGTCGCGTCCTTCAACTACGGCACCACGGTGCTGGCGTCGACGGGCACCTTGCCTCTCGTGACGACCGCTGATCACGCCGTCGCCCAGGTGCGCATCGCCAACCCGGGACCGGCCCCCGCGACGGTCACGGTCACGGTCAAGCTCGCCAAGTTCAAGGTGGCCCCGCAATCGGCCGAGCTGCGGCCCTATCAGAGCGCGATGATCGTGATCACGCCCAACACCGCGATACCGGCCGCGGGCGAGGCGTCGCTCACCCTGACCTCGACCCAGCCGGTGGACGTGACGCTGGTCACGGGGACCGACAACGGCCTGAGCGCGAGCCCGCTGGGTTCGCCGGTCGCGCGCGCGGTGCTGGCCGACGTCACCGGCGGGGGCTTCGACCGGGCCATGGTGACCAACGTCGCGCACGCGACCTCGCAGGTGAGTTGGACGTTGCGCCACCAGGGCACGTTGACCTCCTCGGGCACGACGACGTTGAGCCCGGGGTACTCGGCGTCGCTGGGGGTGCTGGTCGGGGGGCGCGCCAAACTGCGCGGCTCGACCCTGGTGCTGACCAGTGCGAGCGACTCGATGGTGGTGATCGCCACCCTCTCGACGTCGCCCGCCGGGGTGACGCTGACGTCGGCGTTAGACGGCGGGTAGCGTCGGCGGTTGCCAGGTCGGCGCGGCCGCGCCCACCGGCGTCGGGGCGGGCGCGTGGTTGCCGTTCGTCGAACCCTCGACGGTGTCGGTGCTGCCCTGGGACTGGCCCAGGCCGAGGGCACTGACCGTGCGGGTGCCCACGGGGTGCACGGGCTCGCCGTGGGCCTCGTCGATGAGTCGCGCCGCGGTGTCGCCGTCGACGGTCTCGTGCTCGAGCAGGGCTCGCGTCAGCGCCTCGAGGCCGCGCCGGTGCAGCGTGAGCACCTCGATGGCGCGTGACTCCTGCTCGCGCAGGATGCGCTCGACCTCGTCGTCGATGATCTGAGAGGTGTGGTCGGAGTAGTCGCGCGTGTGCATGAGGTCCTCGCCCAGGAAGACTTGGTTGTTCGACCCCCAGGCCATGGGCCCGATCTCCTTGGACATGCCCCACTCGCGCACCATGCGGCGCGCGAGCTCGGTGTTGCGCTGCAGGTCGTCGGCCGCGCCGGTGGAGAGGTCGCCGTAGACCAGGAGTTCGGCGACGCGACCACCCATGCGCATGCACAAGGAGTCCTCGAGGTGCTGGCGCGACATGATGTAGCGGTCCTCCTCGGGCAAGGTCATCGTCACGCCCAGCGCCATGCCGCGCGGGATGATGGTGATCTTGTGCAACGGGTCGGTCTTGTCCAAGACGTAGGCCAGCAGGGCGTGTCCCGATTCGTGGTAGGCGATACGCTCGCGCTCCTCGTCGCGCAGGACCATCGAGTCACGCTGCTGACCCATCATGACGCGGTCGCGCGCCGTCTCGAAGTCCTCCATCGAGATCGTGGCCGCGTGGCGGCGAACGGCGTGTAGGGCGGACTCGTTGACCAGGTTGGCCAGGTCCGCGCCGCTCATACCCGGCGTGCCGCGCGCGACCATCTCGAGGGAGACCGAGGGGTCCAGGGGTTTGTTCTTGGCGTGCACCTGCAGGATCGGCAGGCGCTCGTCGAGGTCGGGCAGGGGCACGACGATCTGACGGTCGAAGCGGCCCGGACGCAGCAGCGCCGGGTCCAAGACGTCGGGACGGTTGGTCGCGGCGATGACCACGACCCCCTCGGTGGGGTCGAAGCCGTCCATCTCGTTGAGCATCTGGTTGAGAGTCTGCTCGCGTTCGTCGTGACCGCCGCCCAGTCCCGCGCCGCGCTTACGACCAATGGAGTCGATCTCGTCGATGAAGACGATGGCGGGAGATTCCTTGCGCGCGGTGGAGAAGAGGTCGCGTACCCGGCTCGCGCCCACGCCCACGAACATCTCCATGAAGTCCGAACCCGAGACCGAGAAGAACGGAACGCCGGCCTCGCCGGCGACCGCACGGGCCAACATGGTCTTGCCGGTCCCCGGAGGCCCGACCAGCAGGATCCCCTTGGGAATCAGCGCCCCCATCGCGGTGTAGCGCGCGGGCGTCTTCAAGAACTCGACGACCTCGCTGATCTCCTGCTTGACGCCGAGGTAGCCCGCGACGTCGGCGAAGGTGGTCTTGGGCCGGTCCTGGTTGAACTGTTTGGCCTTGGAACGTCCCACCGACATCATGCCGTTCATCTGACCCTTGGCCTGACGCGACAGGAACACCATGAATCCGCCGAAGATCAGGATCCAGATGAGGTAGGGCAACAGCGACGAGGCGAGGCTGGAGGGATTGGCGAAGTTCACCGACACGTTGTCGCCGCGCAGGGTGGTCACCTCGTCGGCCAGCACCGGTACGGGTCCGTTGGTC
>JAJZFO010000295.1 GCA_021805305.1 Actinomycetes bacterium
GTCGTTGGATCGCACGCTCGACCGCCAAAGCTCCTTACCATCGCTTCCGCCCACCACCGGATGCCACCCAGGATGCTGGTGAGATGCAATTGGCGCGGAGGTCTGTTGGGGTTTTGGGGTGCGGGGCGCGGAACCTGATGATCGCCGAGTCGACCCCCGCGACGGACCTGACGTCGCGGGGGGCGGAGGCGGGTCCGGTGGGGGTCACCTTGTTCGAGGCGCTCGAGTACGCGCCCACGCCGAGGCGAGTGATCGCGGCGACTCTGAAGTAATACGTGGTGGTGTCGGCGAGACCTCGCACGACGCAGCGCGTCGTCGCGCACACTCGCGAGATGGCGCCCGGGGCGTGCACCGGGAAGACCTCGATGGAGTAGCGGGTGATCGCCGCGGCGCCGTTGGTCGCGGGAGCGAGGAAGGTGAGCGTGGCCGAGTTGCTCCCCGGCCGGGCCGTCACGTCGCGGGGCGTGCCCGGTGCGGTCCGCGTCGTCGAGGCGGAGGCGGACGAGGCCCCCGCGAGAGTCGCGATGGCCACCGTCATCGCGACGCACAGCGTGGCCCGGAGGGGCCTCGAACGCCACTGGCCGACTCGACGTACCCCCACACGTGAACTCTGCAACGTCCGCCGCCCTTTCACCAACACCCTGAGAATCATAGGGAGTACACGACCCACCGGGGCGTCGTCGACTTCGCGAGACGAGTCCCCGGTCCCGCCTACGCCGGCGGGTCATCGACACGATCAGGACGGGCCATGACGCCCGACACGCGCATCGCGGGCACCCGGCGTGTCCAGCGCCACAGGGCCAGGTCGTAGGCCCCCTTGATCGTGCCGGCCACGAGCAGGGGCGCGCCGAGGCCGATCGACTGCAGGGCCCCCCCGAGCAGGGGCGCGAAGGGTCGCACCGTGTAGCGCGCGGCGTTGGTCATCGCCGCCGCGGGGGTGCGCTCGGGCGGGGTGGTGATCGTCATGATCAGGGCCTGGCGGGTGGGCGTGTCCATCTGCGACATCGTCGTGCGCACCAACAACAGCGCGGCGGCCACCGGGAAATTCGGCGCGAAGGCTATCGAGGCCATGACGATATTGCTCGGTAAGTGCGTCCAGACCATGGTCGGCACGAGACCGAAGCGCCGGGCGAGGACCGGGGCCACCAGGACCGAGACGGACTGCATCATCGAGACCAGGAAGAAGAGCGAACCGAGCGTCGACAAGGACACCCCGTAGCGCTCGACCATGTAGTATGAGAGGAAGCCAGTGGTGACCAGACCCCCACCCGCGGCGTCGACCGAGAAGAGCAACGCGAGGCGACGAACGACCGCGCGCGAGGGACCCAGCGTCGCGCGAGGCGCCCGAGCTCCGCCGCGCGCGAGGCGCGTACCCGACTCGACCGACGACGACAATCCCCACGCGCAGGCGACCCCCACGATCCCGACGGCCACCAGGACCAGGAACAACCTCGCGTGTCCGGCGGCCGTGTGGGCCGTGACGCCCGCGCCCGCCGCGCCCAGGGCACCCAGGGCGCCGAAGGCGGCGCCCGCCGCGTTGTAGCGGCCGTACACGCGTCCCGTCCCGGCGTCCTCGGCGGCCAACATCACCTGCTCCAGCGTGCTCGCCGCTCCGTTGTCGACGACGTCCGTCGACAGCGTCCCGGTGATCGCCACGGCGAACAGGAGCCACAGGGGAGGGTTGGTGGCGATCACGGCACCCGCCAGCGCGACACCCCCGAAGAAGAGGGCGTAGGAACGCCGGCGTCCCAGACGATCGGCGTACGCCCCCACGAGCAGTGACGCCAGCGCGCTGCCGGCGATCACGGTGGCCAGCAGAAGGCCGGCCTTCATCGGACCCACCCCGCGCTGGGCCAGTGTCGCGCCCAGGACCACCGAGGTGAAGCCGTAGCCGAGACCGCGCACCGCCTGGCCGCTGACGAGCAGTCGCGTGTCGCGGCTGAGCGAGGGGGCCATCGACATAGTCTGCTCCACGAGACGAGTCCCGCCACGCCAACCACGACACCACCAACGACGCGGGGAGCGGGCGGATCGATCGAGGAGGCACTCGAGCGGTCGAGGTGGAGCGCGTCCCCGGTTAGTTATAGAATAATAACTATTATGACCACGCCCCAGGCACTCCCCGACGAGTCCACCGCCACCGTGTTGAGCCGTCGACGTCGCGTGGGCATCTTGCTCATCTGTTCGATGAGCCTGTTGATCGTCGGACTTGACGTCACCATCGTCAACGTGGCACTCCCCCAGATCGGGCGAAGCTTTCACGCGCCCCTGTCCGGGTTGCAGTGGACCGTGGACGCCTACACCCTGGTGCTGGCGAGTCTCTTGATGTTGTCGGGCTCCACCGCGGACCGCTTGGGTCGGCGTCGAACCTTCGTGCTGGGCCTGATCACCTTCACCCTGGGATCGCTGCTGTGCAGTTTGGCGCCGAATCTGACGATGCTGGTCGTCTTTCGCATGATGCAGGCGGTTGGTGGTTCGATGCTCAATCCGGTGGCGATGTCCATCATCACCAACACCTTCACCGATCCGCGCGAACGCGCCCAGGCAATCGGGGTCTGGGGGGCGGTGATTGGGATGTCGATGGCACTGGGTCCGGTCGTCGGTGGCTTCCTCGTGTCGTCCGTCGGATGGCAGTCGGTCTTTTGGACGAACGTTCCCATCGGACTGACCGCCATCGTCCTGGCGCTGCGTTTCATCCCCGAATCCAAGGCCCACGTCGCACGACGGATCGACGTCCCCGGTCAGTCCCTGGTCATCGCGCTGCTCGCGTCGCTGACCTTCTCCATCATCGAGGCACCTCGCCGAGGGTGGACCTCGCCGTGGATCATCGCGTCCCTGGGCGTGGCCCTGACGTCACTGCTGGCACTGCTCTACTGGGAAGGTCGCTCGCGCGCGCCGCTGATCGATCTGCGATTCTTTCGTTCGGTCCCCTTCGCGTCGGCGACGGTCATCGCGGTCGCGTCCTTTGGCACCCTGGGCGGGTTCCTCTTCCTCAACACCCTCTACCTCCAGGACGTCAAGGGCTTGAGCGCGCTGCACGCCGGCATCGACACGCTACCCATGGCGGCCATGATCATGATCTTCCCACCACTCTCGGGGCGCATCGTGGGGCGCCGAGGCAGCCGCATCCCCTTGGCCATCGCCGGCACGGCCATGGCCACCTCGTGCCTACTGCTGGTGGGCATCAACACCACCACGCCCTTCACCCGTCTGTTCCTCGCCTACATCGCCTTCGGCATCGGATTCGGCTTCGTGAACGCCCCGATCACCAACGCCGCGGTCGCGGGGATGCCGCGCGCGCAGGCGGGGGTCGCGGCCGCGATCGCCTCAACGTCGCGACAGGTGGGATCCACCCTGGGCGTGGCGGTCGTCGGCGCCCTGGTGTCGACGTCCCTCGTACGCGGGGGCCACCTCGGTTTCGCCACGGCGAGTCGCGCCGGGTGGTGGGTCCTCTTCGGTTGCACCATGGGCGTACTCATCCTCGGACTCATCGCCACCACGACGTGGGCCAAGGGCACCGCGCGTCGAACCGCCGAGGCCATCAATCCCGAGTTCCTCGAAGGGCTCACGTAGTGACCGATCATCCGCGACCCGAGGACCTCGCGCGCGACGTGTGGTCGATCATGGCGGACCTGGTGATCAACCACGACCGCAAACGCGAGGTGGCCGAAGCGACGGGCATCAGTTTCGCCAAGACCCGGGCCCTGCGTCGGGTCGCTCACCAGCCACGATCGATGGGAGAACTGGCGTCGTCGCTCACGATGGATCCCCCCAACGTCACCACGTTGATCGATGACCTCCAAGAGGCCGGTCTGGTCCGACGACAACCCCACCCCAGTGATCGACGAGTGATGCTCGTCGTGGCGACGCCGGCGGGACGACGTATCGCGCGCCAGGCGGAGGACATTCTGGACCGACCTCCCGCGGGTCTCGTGAACCTCGCCGTCGCCGACCTCGCGGCGTTGCGAAGGATCCTGACGCTGGTCGGTTGACCGGCGACGCCCGCGGCGTCGTCACCCCTCGAGCGCGTGACGCGCCCACCGCGTGAGCTCGCGGTCCGTGTCTTCCCGCCGCGGGACCCTCGACCATTCGTGGTCCGTTGTGTTTATATACCCTAGGGGGTATACTAAGACGACCCCCGAAAGGAGAACATCGTGTTCAGTGAAGTCCCGATTTCGAAGTTCGTCGCCGCCCACGCGGACGGTGCCCTGGTCCTCGACGTCCGAGAGCCCCACGAGTACGCCGCCGGTCACGTACCCGGCGCCCGTCTGGTCCCCCTGTCGACCGTGCCCGACGCCCTCGCCGACCTGCCCACCGGGCAACCGATCTTCGTCATCTGTCAAAGCGGGAACCGTAGCCGGGTAGCCGCCCAGCACCTCGCGCGCGCGGGTCGCGACGCCAGGTCAGTGATCGGCGGTACCGGTGGATGGGTCAGCGCGGGACGTCCGGTGGTTCGCGGCCAGCACGCCAACGTCGCCTGATCCACGCCACGAACTACTCGGGCGTCACGCGTCCTCGGCGCTCGCGCCGAGGCGTCGGCTGAACCGATTGGCGCTCAGCGACACGTCCCAGATGGTTTCGCGCCGGCTCACCCCGTCGAACGTCCACCCTCGCGCCACGTAGAACGCCTCCGCGCGACGGTTGCCCTCAAGGACCCAGAGATAGATCCGGTCGACGTCTTCTTGACCCAGCGCCGCGATGGCGCCCTCGAGCAATTGCGTGGCGACGCCTCGGCGCCAGTGTGCGGGATCGACGTAGAGCGCGAGTATCTCGTCGCTCGCCCCCTCGCGGTCATCCGACGCGCCCCAGGTGACGAAACCCACGACGAGTTCGCCCTCGACGGCGAGGAGGGTTCGCGGCGCTCGTGGATCCTGACTCGCGAACCGGTAGCTCCCCACGCGCTGTGCGGCGTTCATCCCCTCGAGGCGCTCGTCATCGATCAGACCGCGATAGCCCACCTGCCACGAGCGCACGTGCACCTGCGCCACGGCCGCTTCATCGCCGATCACGGCCTCGCGCAGCGTCGCCATGGACCATTGTGACACCGATTGTGGCCAAGGTCGACGCGAACCTTCCCCACCCGAGTGCGCACCGGCACCCCGCCTCTCGAGCGCCGGAGTGCGGGGTTGGCGAGAGTCTCCACGCCAGATTGGACACGCGACATATGGCGCAGGTTCATCCGTCTCCTCAGACGATGGCCCCGACGCCCTGGCCACGACCACTTGGTCGTGGCCAGGGCGTCGGGGCCCGGGGACCGCTGAGAGCTGACCACTCACTCGAAGAGCGGAAGGGGTTCCATCTCCATCGCCAGTTCCTCCTGGGACGCCGGACGCTCGGGGCGAGTGGGTCGAATGGCCAGCGCCGCCACGACCAGGGCCACGACCGCGATGCCCGCACCGACCTCAAGCGCCGTGGAGCGTCCATGAGCGAGGGCGATGGTGGAGAGGATCGCGACCCCCAGGGCCCCACCGGTCTGCTGCATCGTCTGCAACATGCCCGACGCCGCGCCGGCGTCCTCACGGGGCACGCCACCCAGGATGGTGATGCTCAAGGGCAGGAAACTCGTACCCGCGCCGAGCCCGAAGAGCAGGAGGGGCCCGAAGAGGCTGACGAAGTACCCTTGGCTGGCGTGCGCGCGCGAGATCCAAAACGCCGCCAGCGCCAGGGTCGTCAGACCGAACAGCAACAGCGGTCGTGCGCCCATGCGCGTGACCAGGCGAGGGGTGATCCGCGACAAGGTGAAGATCATCGCGGTCAGCGGTAAGAACGCGAAGCCGGCGCGAATGGCGCTGAAGTGCAGCGTCCCCTCGAGGTACTGGCTGACGAAGTAGAACACGCCGTACATGACCCCCGGGACCAGCATCATGTCGACGTATGCACTCGCACGAGTGCGACTCGAGAGGAGGCGGAAGGGGAAGAGCGGTTGATCGATCTTCTTCTCCGCGCGCACGAAGGAGGCCAGGAGTGCCGCACCGACGACGAAGGTCGCGATCGTCACGTTGCGCGAACCCTGCTCGGCCAGACGGATGAATCCGTAGATGACCGCGCCCAGACCCGAGGTCACGAGGATCGCGCCGGGGATGTCGAGGCGTCCACCGTTACGCGGGGGCTCGGGAACGAATCGCGGTGCGAGCAAGATGACCAGGATCCCGATGGGCACGTTGATCATCAGGACCCAGCGCCACGACACCCACGAGGTCAACGCGCCGCCGAGGATGAGACCGAGCGACCCGCCACCCGCCGAGACGGCCGTGAACACGCCCAGGGCGCGGTTGCGCGCCGGGCCCTCTTCGTAGATGGAACTGATCAGGCTGAGCGTGGAGGGCGCGGCCATGGCCGCCCCGATGCCCTGGACCGCGCGAGCCACGAGCAGCATGGTCGCACTCGTCGCCAGACCCCCCACCAGGGAGGCAGTGGTGAAGAGCGCCAAGCCGCCCATCAGGAGTCGCCGACGTCCGTAGACGTCGCCGGCTCGCCCCCCCAGCAGCAGCAGTCCACCGAAGGCCAGGCTGTAGGCGTCGATCACCCAGGCGAGGTTCGCCCGGGAGAAGTGGAGTGTGTTCTGGATCGGGACGAGCGCGATGTTGACCACCGTGGCGTCGAGAACGAACATCAATTGACAGGCCACGATCACCGCTAGTGCGATGGATGCGGCCGCGGGTCGACGGGTGTAGGGCATAAATCTCCTCATGGGACGGGTGAAACGTAAAAGGAGCCCGAGAACTGGAAAATGTCGAATCTCGGGACTAGAGTGAACGGAGAAGTTCTCCGCTTACCAGTATACGGAGAGATTCTCCATTTAGCAAGGACTTTGTGATGCGAGCTGATGCGCAGAGGAATTACGACAAGATCGTCGCTGCCGCTGCCGAAGTCTTCACCGAGCGTGGCATGGACGCACCCTTGGACGAGATCGCCACCCGTGCCGAGGTCGGCCCGGGGACCCTCTACCGTCATTTCGCCACGCGAGAGGACCTCATCGACGCGGTGGTGAAGAGTTGGATGGCCCAGATCGACGCCGCGGCCAACGAGGCCGTCGAGAGCGACCTGCCCACCCGCGAGGTGCTGCAGAAGTGGTTCAACACCTACGTGGCGCGCATCAGCCGCAACCGTGGTGGACCATCGAAGTTCGCCACGGCGATGGGAAAGCCCGAGTCGCCGATCTTCTCCAAGTGCGAGGTCCTTCGTCTGGCCAATGAACGCGTCCTCACACGACTGCGCGACAAGGGAGCGATACGAAGCGACGTCGACGCCCTGGAGGTCTGTCGAATCGTCGGCGGCGTGGCGGTCGTCGCCGACCAGGCCGAACTGGACGCGGCCGACGTCTCCTCGATGCTCGGCATCGTGATCGAGGGCCTGCTACAGGACTGAGACGGCGGCGCCCTTCGCTCGTCGTGGCGTCGGGCCCACTCGTCGATCGCCGCCCGCCAGCCAGACCGATCGTGGTCATGCGCAACCTCGCGTCCAGGGCCCGGCGTTTCCTCGGGGTCGACGGTGGCCCCCGGAACGAACCCGCGTCGACCGGAGTGACCTGCCAGGACAACCCGCGGTCGACGCCGTTGATCCGGGCGTGGGGAAAGACCCGCGCGTGGAACAGCGCGGCCTCCTCCGCCGAGGAATCGAACGGGAGAATCGGTGGGATCTGCGGCACCGGGCCAATTGGACTTTCCCAGACCGTGGGCGACGTGCGAGGGGTGTCGAACTTCGCCGACGCGCACCGTACCAAGGGGAAGAACCGTACGAGGGGGAACGAGTGACCGGGCCTGGTGGTCAGCCACTACCTTGGGACCATGACGATCACCCCCGACGACAAGGACTGGACCTGGGTCATCGAACGACCCTGCGAGCAGTGCGGGTTCGACGCATCGAACGTTCGACTCGCCGACGCTCCCGACATGATCCGGTCCAACGCTCGTCAGTGGTCCCGGGTCCTCAGTCGCGACACGGCCCGCCGGCGCCCCCGTGAGGACCGCTGGTCCGATCTCGAATACGCCTGTCACGTGCGCGACGTCTACACCATCTTCGACCAGCGTCTGGCCCTCATGCTCACTCGTGAGGACCCGGTCTTTGAGAACTGGGACCAGGACGCCACGGCCGTCGAGGACCGATACGACCTCCAGGACCCGTCGGTCGTCCTCGACGAGCTCCAGAGCGCCGCCGAACGCTACGCCCAACAGTGCGACGCCGTGGACTCGTCGCAGTGGTCGCGCCCGGGGACTCGATCGAACGGGAGCGTCTTCACCGTCGCCTCACTGATGGTCTATGGCCTGCACGATCCCCACCACCATCTCTGGGACGTCGACGCGTCGATCCCACCGCAATAATCCTCGATTCGTCGAGAGACGCGCGGCGTTTCCCCGGTGGACACCAGCGCGGGTCGGGCCACTGCCGCGTTCGACGCCGAGGTTGACCTCGAGGTTGGTGCCGGGTTCGACCCGACCGCGACGGGACCTTCGTCACTGGTCATAATACCCCTAGGGGTATAACGTCTCGCTCAGAGCGACGGGTGCGTCACACCCGAAGCCCTCGGCGATCCGTCGAGTCAAAGGAGCAATGATGAGTTTCTCGAAGTTCATGTCAACCGGTCTCGGTCGTTCGATCCGCGTGGCGGCGGGAGTGGTCCTGATCGTGCTCGGATTCGTGGGCGGCGGCGGGTGGATCACGCTGTCCATCGTGGGTGTCGTGCCTCTCGTCGCGGGACTGATGAACGTCTGTCTGCTCGCGCCGCTCATGGGCCAACCCTTCCGGGGGAGTCCTCGCTAGTCGCCGCGGCGGCGAGGCCTCGCTCGCCCGACGGAGTCCCTCGACCGATGAGGCGGACGCGTCGGGGTCGCGTCCCACCTGGTCGGCCAGGGACCACGTGACCACGTGACTACGTGACCACGTGGCTACTTGGGGCGGAAATGGACGAAGATGCGTCCGAAGTTGTGCGAGTCCTTCTCCACGCGATGGTAGAGCGACTTGATCTCCTTTTGATCGAGGAAACGCAGCACTCGCTTCTTGAGTTGACCGCTGCCCTTTCCCGGGATGATCTCGACCACCTTCACGCCCTTGTCGATCGCCTCATCGATGATCGCGCGCAAGGCCCGATCGATATCGTCGCCGCGGTTGTAGATGTCGTGCAGGTCGAGCTTCAACTTCATAGTGTGTGGTCTACACCCGTCACGTCCCCGCCGTCACGCGAGACGTGCGACACCTACGACGCCCACTCGCGCGAGCGCGCGAGCGCGAGTCGCCATCGTTCGTAGAGCCCGTCGCGCTGGTCGTCGCTCATGGACGGCTGGTAGCGGACCTCGCCACCCGGCGCACGCGGAAGATCGTCGTAGTCGCGCCATAGTCGCGCCGTGAGTCCGGCCGCGTAGGCGGCACCCCAGAGTGTCGCGTCGGGCGAGGCCGACACGACGACGGGCACCCCGAGGACGTCGCACTGGAACTGCATCAGCCAGGCGTTGACGCTCGCGCCCCCGTCGGCCCTGAGCTCGCGCATCGCGTGACCCGCCTGCGCGTCCATTGCCTCAACGACCTCTCGGGTCTGGTAGGCGATGCTCTCGAGCGCCGCGCGAGCCACGTGGGCCCTCGTGGTGCCGCGCGTCACGCCGATCAGCAATCCGCGCGCGTCGGGATCCCAGTGGGGCGCCCCCAGGCCCGCCAGGGCGGGAACGAACCACACGTCCGCGTTGTCGGCGACGCTGCGGGCGAGTTGTTCACTTTCTCGGGCGTCCGCGATGATCCCCAGCCCGTCGCGCAGCCACTGGATCGCGGCCCCCGTCGTGAAGATCGACCCCTCGAGCGCGTACTGCGCGGGCGCGCCCGTCGAGTACGCCGCGGTCGCGATGAGCGAGGTCGACGCCGTGTGCGCGGTCGCGCCGGTGTGCTGCAACACGAACGACCCCGTGCCGTAGGTGCTCTTGGTCTGGCCCGGCGCGACGCAGTGCTGCGCGAGCAGGGCGGCCTGTTGATCGCCCACGACGGCGGCGATGGGCACCGACGAGCCCCACACCCGGGGATCCGATTCGCCCAGGATCACTCCCCCTCCTTCGATGCGCCCCAGCATCGTCGAGGGCACCGTGAAGAGCGCACACAGTTCCTCATCCCAGCGTAACGTCGCCAGGTCCATCAACAACGTCCGCGACGCGTTCGTCGGGTCGGTGGCGTGCACCCGCCCGCCGGTCATACGCCAGAGGAGCCAGGAGTCGATGGTGCCGGCCGCCAACTCGCCGCGTTGGGCGCGCCCGCGAAGTCCCTCCACGTGGTCGAGTATCCAGGCGATCTTGGTGGCGGAGAAATACGGGTCGATGCGTAGCCCGGTGCGAGCGCGCACCCAGTCGCTCACGCCACCCTCGAGCGCGGCGCAGGTCGCCGCCGTACGACGGTCCTGCCACACGATCGCGGGGTGAACCGCTCGGCCGGTCTGACGGTCCCAGACCACCGTCGTCTCACGCTGATTGGTGACCCCCACGGCGGCCAGTTGCGCGGGGGCGAGGTGCGCCGACGCGAGCGCCGTGCGCGTGGCCTCCTCGACGCTGCGCCAGATCTCTTCGGGGTCGTGTTCGACCCAGCCCGGTCGCGGGAAGTATTGGGGGAACGACGCGCTGGCCGCGGCGAGGACCCGGCCGACCTCGTCAAGGATCATCGCCTTGGTGCTCGAGGTCCCTTGATCGATCGCCATCACGTAACGACTCATCGTTCCTCCGCCTCGTGTGCCAACGCCCGACACCCCCGACCACGCCCACCATCTGGGTGCCCTTTGACGCGGCGCCCTGCCCGCGCCCCAATCCTTGCACCGACGTCACCGTGATGACGAGGGGGAGTCACTAAAATGTCACAGTGAACTCCCTGATTGTCTTCGTCGCCAAGTACTTCTTGTTCCTGAGCGTGCTGCTCGTGGCGATCTGCTGGCTGCGCGCGACGACCTCGACCAAGATCGAGATGGGTTTTCGCCTGGTGGTCGGCGGGCTCATCGCGCTGGCCCTGGCCAAGGTCGGCGCCCAGGTGTACTACAGCACTCGACCCTTCGTCGCCGATCACGTGACCCCGCTCTTCTCACACGCCCCCGACAACGGCTTCCCCTCGGACCACGCGCTGCTCGCCTCGTTCCTCGGCTTCAGCCTGCTGCGCTATTCGCGCAACGCCGGGATCATCTTGTTGATCAACGCCGTCGTGATCGGTGCGGCACGCGTCGCGGCCCACGTGCACCACCCCATCGACATTCTCGGCTCATTCGTCTTCTCGGTGATCGCCGTCGCGGTGACCTCGTGGATCGCGCGCAATGAGCGCGTCGCGAGGCTCTGGCGCCGCTAGGGCCCGCGACGACCCGCGACGTCACGCCGTGACGGCGTGGTGCGCCGAGGGCGCTCGCGGCCGCACCGGGGACTTAGCCCTCGTCTCCACCGCTGACGTCGTCACCCTCGGCGAGGATCCCGTAGAGCGCCCGTCGCGCATCGGCGAGCACGGTGGTCGCCTTGGCCACCTGCGTCGTGGAGCCCGCCATGAGGACCTGGCGAGCGGCCAGAAGGACCTGGCGAGCGGTGAACATCATTTCACGCGCGTTGGCGTTGGCCCCGCCCTCGGTCTTCTCCCACGGGCGACCGAGTTGCTCGCGTTGCTCATTGACCACTCGTCGACCCTCGTCGCTCAGGGCGTAGGTGCGCCCGGTGCCCGAGGTCGTGGCCTGGACGAGGCCCTCGTCCTCGAGTTGCTGCAACACGGGATAGATCGATCCCGGGCTGGGCCGCCAGGTCTCGTTGGAACGTTCGCTGAGTTCTTGGATGAGCTGATACCCGTTGCTCGGCTTCTCCTCGAGGAGCACGAGCACCGCGGCCCTCACGTCGCCGCGACGCTGACGGCGCGCGTCGCGGGGAAAGGGTCCCCCCCGGAAGGGACCGTCGTGGCCGTGCAGATGGCCCGGACCGCGATGACGGCGACCCTGGGCCCACTGGGGACCTTGGGCGCGTGATGGATTGTTGTCGTTGAACATGTCGTACCTCCACGTCATGAAATGTACCCACTTGGTACTTACGTAGTACTATAACGATATATCGTTACTGTTCGCGTGTCAAGGGCTACCGGCTTCGTGGGGTGCATCAGTTCACCGCGGCGCGCCGCGCGCGGGGGTCCGAGATAGTGCGAGCGAGTGCGGGAGTGTCCCGTGGCGTCCAAAGGAGTCAAGTGGCGTTCACGAGAGAGCGGGGTGTTCGCGAGATTCCCGAGGGCCTACGCCGGGCCGAGCAGGTCCCAGTGGTTCCCGTAGAGGTCGCGAAAGACCACCACCTGACCGTAGGACTCGTGCCGCGGCTCACCCACGAACGTCACGCCGGCCGCGCGCATGCGCGTCACGGTGGCCGCGAAGTCGTCGACGCGAAGAAAGAAGCCCACCCGCGAGCCGGTCTGTTGGCCCACCACCTGCTCCTGCGCCCGCGCGTCGCCGCGCGCTAGCAGGATCCCCGTCTGCGCGCCCGGCGGGCGAACCACCACCCACCTCTTGGCTCGACCGTCGCCGCTCACGGTTGGCGAGTCCTCGCTCAGGTGCATCCCGACGACGTTGACGAAGAAGTCAATCGCCTCGTCGTAGTCCTTGACCACGATGGTCACGAGATCGAGTTGCACGCCACCACGCTAACCACGACCCGTGATCGCGCGCGACGGGCGTTGACGCCAGGCGGCGACCATGGCGACACCCAGACTGACGCTTCCCGCGACTGCGGTGACCGACAGCACCGCCCATAGTCGCGAGCGCGCGTAGTACGCGACCCACATGGCGCTGACCAACGCGGCCAGCGCCCACGAACCCCGCGACACTCCCGTCACGTCGCTCGAGCGCACCAGTCGCGCGAGCTGCGGGAGTCGGGTGACGGTCCCGGCGACACCCGCGCCCACCACGGCGCCCGCCCACCCCCACAGGAATGCGGGCGCGAGGCACGACGCCAACGCCACGGCGAGGGCGCGCGCGACCGCGCCGCGTCTCACGCCCGGACCCAGGCGCCACCAGATCATCGCCTGCACGGGCAGCGCGAGGGCGCTGCTCGTGGCCAGGGGCCACGAGCGCACGGCGACGCCGTAGGCCACCCAGAAGAGGGCCAACGCGACGAAGAGCGTCCACGTGGATAGCGACACCCCCTGCGCACCACGCCGACGCAGGCGCGCGTACTGCGCGAACGCCGACCACGTCCCCAGGGCGGCCGCCACCCACCCGAGGGTGATCGTCACGGCGGCGTCACTCATCGACGACTCCCCCGCGGCGCGGGGTCGCGACGCGACGGACCACCGCGGGGTGCGTCACTCGGGTTCGTCGAGGGCGACGAAGCAGGAGACCTCGTGGCCCTCGGACTTCTCGAGCAACGTCGGCGCCGTGCTGCGACAGCGCTCCTGCACCCAGGCGCACCGCGGGGCGTAGGCGCATCCCTGGGTGACCGATTCCACCGCCAACACCACGGGCGCCACCGCGGCCGTCGCGCGCGAGCGCTCGTGGCGAGGGTCGGGAACCGGGATCGCGTCGGCGAGCGCCACGGTGTAGGGGTGAAGCGGGGTCGTGAACACCTGGTCGTAACGACCCGCCTCGACCACTCGTCCGAGGTACATGACGGCGATCTGGTCACTGATGTGGCGCACCATCGAGAGATCGTGGCTGATGAAGACGTAGGAGAGTCTGAGCTCGTCTTGGATGCGCACCAGCAGATTGATGATCTCCGCGCGCACCGACACGTCCAGGGCCGACGTGGGTTCATCGAGCACCAGAATCTCGGGCTCGACGGCCAGGGCGCGCGCGATCGCCACCCGTTGGGCCTGACCACCCGAGAGCTCGTGGGGGTAGCGGGTGGCGAAGCGCGCGCTCAAGCCGACCATCGCCAGCAGTTCGCTCACGCGCGACTCGCGCGAGTCGGCGTGCAGCGCGTGCACGCGCAACACCTCGTGGAGGACCTTCTCGACCGTCATGCGCGGATCGAGGGAGGAGAAGGGGTCTTGAAAGACCAACTGGATCCGGCGAGCGAGCGAGCGTGACGCACCGCGCGCGCCCGCCTGGATCAACTGACCATTGATGCGAAGTTCGCCCGTGGTCGGCGCCTCGAGTCCGACCAGCAGGCGCGCCAGGGTCGACTTGCCGCACCCGCTCTCGCCGACGATACCGAGAGTCGTGGCCCGCTCGAGACTCACCGAGACGTCGTTGAGCGCGTTGACCGGTTGGCGGCCACGGCGCGCACCGTACACCTTGGTGAGGTGCGTCGCGCTCAGCACCACATCTACCATTGCGAGGGTTCCTTCCAACACGCGGCGAAACTGCCCTCACCACGATCCATCAGGGCGGGTTCGCTCGACGCACACTGTTCGACGGCGTAGGGGCATCGGGCGCGAAAGGGGCAGCCCGCGCCCAGACGCGTCGGGTCCGGCGGCGTGCTACCGATCTGGTGCAACGCGGAGCGGTGCGCGCTGCCCGTGCCCGGCAGTGACTCCAGGAGCGCCTTGGTGTAGGGATGGGTCGGCCGCTCGAAGAGCCGCGTGGTGGGCGCCTTCTCCACGATGCGTCCGGCGTACATGACCGCGACCTGGTCCACGAGACTCGCGACCACCCCCAGGTCGTGGGTGACCCATAGGACCGCCATGCCCGTCGTCGCCTGCAGGGCCGTGACGAGCTCGAGGATCTGGCGCTGGATCGTCACGTCGAGCGCCGTGGTGGGTTCATCGGCGATGAGCACCCGCGGCGACGTCGACAGGGCCATGGCGATCATCACGCGTTGGATCATCCCTCCCGAGAGCTGGTGGGGGTAGGAGGAGCGCACCCGCTCGGGGTCGCTGAGTCCCACCTGGCGAAGCACCTCGCGGGTTCGCGCCTGCGCTTGGGGGGACGTGGCACCGTGGGCCCGCAGGGTCTCCTCGAGTTGTCGCCCGATACGCAGCAACGGATTGAGCGAGGTCATCGGGTCCTGGTAGACCATCGCGATGTCGCCACCGCGCACCGCGCGCAGACGCTGGTCGTCCACGTGGGCGAGGTCCTCGCCGTCCAAGCGGATCTCGCCGGCCAAGACACTCAACGGCGGAGAGGCCAGCAGGCGTAGCACCGAGAGCATGGTCAGCGTCTTGCCCGACCCGCTCTCGCCGACGATTCCCCACTTCTCCCCGGCCTCGATCGTGAGGTCCACGCCGCGCACGATCTCGTCGTTGTGGTGGCGCCGCGCGATACCGATGTGCAGGTCGCGAATCTCGAGCAACGGTGCACTCACGAGGCCGCGCCCCCCGACGTCGAACGCACGACGAGGTGATCGGGGGCCGTGGACGTGGCCAGTGAGGTGATGCGCTGGCGACCCGGGATGATCGAGCCCAAGACGCTGGCGTGTGCGGCCCCGGTGCACGAGGCGATGCTGCCCTCCAAGCCCTGCACGCTCAAGAATCCGATCAACGCGAAGAGCAATGCCTCCTTGGCGGCTTCGGGTACACCGAAGGCGTCGATGGGCGCCACGCTGACGCCCCCGGCGCTCACGTGGCGAGAGATCGCCGCCATGAGGGTGGGATTGCGCACTCCGCCACCCGACACGAACAACTCCACCACGCCCAGATCGAGCACGGCCCGGGCGACCGTGCGCGCCGTCAGTTCACACAGGGTGGCCAGCAGGTCATCGGGGTCAATGACTCTCTGTCCCAGCCGCTGACGCAGATAGCTCAGGTTGAACAGTTCCTTGCCGGTCGACTTGGGGGCGGGTGCGCGGTAGTAGGGGTCCTCGAGCAGCGCCTCGAGCAGCGCCTCGTCCACGTGACCGCGCGCGGCACTCTGACCGTCCTGGTCGAAGCCGCGCGCGCCATCGCTCACCCACGTCGTAGCCGCGTCCATCAACGCGTTCGCGGGACCGATGTCGAAGGCGAGCGGCTCGAGCGAGGGTCCGACCACGGTCACGTTGGCGATCCCACCGAGGTTGAGCGCCCCTCGCACCACCGTGGGGTGTCGACCCATCAACAACACGTCAACCAAGCTCGCCAGCGGCGCGCCGTGCCCTCCCGCGGCGACGTCGCGGCTGCGCACGTCGCTCACCACCGTCGCACCCGTCGCCTCGGCGATCCACGCCCCTTGGCCGATCTGCAGGGTGCCTCGCGCGTGCCCGTCGACCACCCAATGAAAGACCGTTTGCCCGTGCGAGCAGACCACGTCGACGTCGCCGGCGAAGCAGCGTTGGGACAACGCGGTGGCCACGTCGGCGAAGGCCTGGCCGATGAGGGTGTCGAGTTGGCAGACCTCGTCGATGGTCGTGGCGTTCGGCGGTAGCACCCGGGCGACGCGAGATCGCAGCGACTCCTCGTAGGGGACCGACGCGTGCTCGAGCACCACGGCGTGCACGCCGTTGTCGCGCAGCGTCAACTCGAGGGCGACCGCCTCGATGGCGTCGTAGGACGTGCCCGAGATCATGCCAATGACGTTCATTTCACCTCGTCCTCGTGCGGGGGTCGGACACGGAGCGCGGACCGTCTCCGAGGAAGTTGAAGCCGATCACGGCCACGATGATGACCAGTGATGGTCCGGCCAGCGTCCACCACGCCACCGCGGCGGTGGAACTCGCGTTGTTGACCATGTCACCGAGTGACAGGGTCGGTGGGGGTGGACCCAGTCCGAGGAAGCTCAAGCCGGCCTCGGCCAGGATCGCCCAGGCCAGGGCGAGGCTCGTCTGCACCGCGATCACGCCCGCGACGTTGGGCAGGATGTGACGCCACAGCAGGCGCAGCCGCGAGAAGCCCAGCACCTGACCCGCGCGCACGAAATCCGACTCGCGCAGCGCCAGCACCGGGCTGCGCACCACGCGGACGTAGATGGGCACCCAGCCCACGCCGATGGCGATGGAGCTGTCCACGATGCCGTACCCCAGGGCGGTGACGACCGCCAGCGCGAAGAGGACCGTGGGGATGGCGAACATCATGTCGGTGAGGCGCATGATGACCGAGGACGTCCACTTGCCCAAGAAGCCCGCGACGACGCCCCCGATGCTGCCGATCACGCCGGCGATGAGCACAGACAAGAAGGCGATCTCGAGGGAGACACCCAGTCCCTGCAGGGCGCCGGAGAAGACGTCACGTCCGAACTGGTCGGTGCCCATGAGGTGCGACAGCGAGATGCCCTTCAAGACGGCCCCCGGGTTCTGGGCGTCGGGGGCGTAGGGGGTGACGCCGATGATCCCGAGCACACCCGCGAACATCGTGATCGCCACGATCACGATGCCCGCGCGTCCGTTGCCGCTACGCCACAGGGCGGCGAACCAGCTCCGGTGGCGAACGACCTCGTCGGCGCCCACGGTGACCCCAGGGGAGATATCGCTCACGCCGAACGCTTCCTCGTGCGCGGATCGATCAAGGAGTAGGCGAGATCGACCAACATGTTGACGACGACGAAGCCCGCCGCGAAGACGAGCGTCACGCTCTGCACCAGTGGATAGTCCTGGTTCTTGATGGCCGTGATCAAGAGGTTCCCCATCCCCGGCAGGACGAAGATGCGTTCGATGATGACGGTACCCCCCAGGAGGTAACCGAGCTGGATCCCCGACATCGTCACCACCGCGGTCAGGGAATTGAGGAAGAGGTGGCGCCACACGAAGGCGCGACGCGACACCCCCTTGCCCAGTGCGGTGCGCGCGAAGTTGAGCCCCCTGACCTCGAGGACGGCGCCGCGGGTCGTGCGCAGGATCGCCGCACCGATGCCCAGGCTCAGGACGATCGAGGGGAAGATGATCTGCTGGAAGTTGAGCCACGGATTGGAGAAGAAACCGACGAAGGTCAACGAGGAGGGGAAGTAGTGGAACTTCGTGGACATGTAGACCACCAACGACTGTCCCAGCACGAAGGCGGGGATCGCCAGACCCACCACCGCGACGCCCTGACCGATGTTGTCCTGCCAGCGTCCCGGGTGAAGGGCGCTCCACATCCCAAAGCCCACACCGATGAGGACCCCCAGGACCATCGAGAAGAACGCCAGCTCGAGCGTGACGGGAAGGTCGAGACCCACCAGATAGCTCACCGATTTCTGCTGGGAGAGCGAGACGCCAAGGTTGCCGTGCACGAGCGCGTGCAGCCAGGAGAAGTACTGCTCGAGCACCGGTTGTCCCACGCCGTAGTACTGGTTGAGCGCGGCGACCTGGGCCTTGGACAAGAGCCCCTCGCTCACCCCCATCGAGGCGCTGACCGCGTTGCCGGGCAGCAGTCGAAGAATGACGAAGATGATGACCGAGACGCCGAACAGAGTGACGAGGATGCTGAGGATCCGCCGCACAATGGCCGTAACTACGTTCATTGTGCGGCGGATCCCCTGTTCAGTGTCGGTTGAGACGCGTTACTTCAGCGTCGTGGTCGCGAGACTCGACAACTGGGTGGTGTTCACCGGTGAGAGGGTGAAGCCGTGCACCGAGGGCGACATGACCGCGAAGTCGTAGGAGTCGAACAGCCAGATCCACACGGCGTTGCCCGTGAGGTCGTTGCTCAACTTCTTCCACGCGGCCGTCTGTCCCGCCGCCGACGACGTGACGTCACCGGCCAGCAACTCCTGCTGGAGCGACTTCGAGCTGTAGCCCGCCGGAATGGCCAGGCCGGCTCCCGCGCCGAAGTAGCGACCGTACATCACGTAGGGACTCGGGCTCGCTCCGTTCTCGGCGAAGGCCGCCTGGAACTTGCCCTTGAGCCAGTCCTGGATGTAGGCGTTGGCCGCCAAGTTCTGGATGTTCATCTTGATGCCCACGCGAGCCAACTGTGACTGCATCGCGATGGCCTGAGCGGCCGAGGTCGAGTCGAGGTCGGTCGAGGTGATCGCGGTGAAGGTGAAGCCACTGGGGTGACCGGCCGCGGCGAGGTACTTTCGCGCCTGGGCCAGGTTCGGGGTCGGGCAGATCGACGAGACCGGGTTGGTCGCGTAGGGCCCGAGCGGCACGGGACCGACGACCTTGCCGTCGCCGAAGACCGAGTCCTGGAGGATCTGGTTGCGGTCAGTGGCGCACGCGATGGCGCGTCGCGCGTTCACGTTGGACAGGATCCCCACCTTGTCCTGCAGTTGCAGGGCGCGGTACGAGAGGTCCATCACGTGCTGGACCGGGTAGGACTGGGGGATCGTGCTGACCACGGTCGGCTGCGAGAGCAGCGCCATCTGGATGGTGCCGGCCTGGAGCGCGGCCGAGATGGATTGCTCGGTCGGGATGGTCTTGAGCTGCACCGAACTCAGCGACACCTTGCCGCCCCAGTAGTTCGGGTTGGCGGTGAGGCTGAAGGACGTGCTGGGGACCCACTTGGCGAACTCGAATGGTCCAGTGCCGTCGGGCTTGGTCGCGATGGTGCCCGCCTTGATGGCGGCCGCGGGCATGATGCCCAGGTTCACCGTGGCCAGACCCTGAAGGATCGAGACGTCGGGGTGGCTCATCGTCAACACGACCGTGCTGGGTCCGCTCGCGCTGATCTTGGTCACCGAGCCGAGGAAGGACGCCGAGGGGTCGGCGGTCTTGGGGGCGATGGCGCGGTCGAGCGACGCGACGACGTCGCCCGAGGTCATGGTGCTACCGTCGTCGAACTTGACACCCGGGCGCAGTTGCATCGTCAATTGGCGATTGCCGTTCGAGAAGGACCAACTGGTCGCCAGGTCGGGGACGATCTGCAGCTGCGCGTTCTGCTGGACCAGCGTGTTGTAGATCAGGCCCAACGCCTCGAAGTCGAGGAAGTTCGTCACCACGTCAGGGTCGATCTTCTGAACGCTGTTGACCGTCCCGATCACCAGCGTGGAGCTCGCGACGCGAGAGCTCGTCGACGCCGACGCGCTCGCCGCGTCGAGAACACTGCTGGAGAAGATCCCGACGGTGCTCATCACGAGGGCCGCCGAGGCGAGTCCTCTCAGTCCAATAATTGGTTTCATTAATCCCCCTGTGAGGTTGTGGAAGTATCCGCTATGGGGCGACACTACAGGTGACATTTGGTCCAGTCAAGTCAAATGTTGTTCTAATATTTCGACTACGTTAAATTCAAGACTTCAATGAAACAAAGGATTTGTGGTCGGCCTTGAAATTGGTTGACCAGACCAATCACAGTTGGTAGATTGACAAAATTCCGCGAATCTGGTGAACACCGTTATGGAGGGCAAGTGCTCGATGATTCAGTGCCGGTACTCGACAGTACGGTCACTTCACCCAAGTATCAAAGTATCCACGACGCCCTCGTGGTGATCATCGAGGGTCTGCCCGCCGGATCGGCCATGCCCACCGAGCGCGAGTTGTGCCAGACCTACGGGGTGTCGCGGGCCACCGTTCGTCAAGCCCTCGGCCAGCTCGAGATCGAACAGCGGATCTATCGCCGACAGGGCAAGGGGACCTTCGTCGCTAACGCCAAGATCGAACAGCGGCTCGAGTTGATGAGTCACACCGAGGGCATGCGTGCGAGCGGCATCTCGCCGAGCTCGAAGTTGATCGACGTGCGCCGCGTGGCGGCGGGGGCCGACGTCGGCGCACGACTCGGTCTCGCCCCCAACGCCGAGGTGCTGCGCATCGAACGATTGCGACTGGCCGACGGCGATCCCATCGCCCTCGAAGTGGTGTTCTTGAGTGGTGAGCGCTTCGACGGCATCACGGCCGAGCTCTCCGACAGCGCCTCGCTCTACCAGCTGCTCTCGTCGAACTACGGCGTCGAACTGGCGTCGGCCGAGGAGACCATCGAGGCGGTGGTGGCCGAAGGACGAGAGGCCGGTCTCCTGCGCTGCGCGACGGGCATGCCGTTGTTGATGTTGTCGCGTCGCACGCTCGACACCTCGGGCCAACCCATCGAATTCGTCCGCTCGCTCTATCGCGGCGACCGCTACCGATTCCAGACGGGCCTTCGTCGTCCCGAGCCGTCGACGGGGGCCGCGCCTACGCCGGCGCGTGGCGCGCGAGTGCGCCTGGCCACCGCGGGCGACGCCGCGGCCCTGGCCTCGGTCTTCATCGAGGCCTGGCGGGGCTCGTACCGCGGCATCGTCGCTGATTCGGTCATCGACGCGCTCGACCTCGACGAGACGACCACGTGGCTGGCCCAACTCATCGACGCCAAATCGGCCCAGACGCTCGTGGCCGAGATCGATCCCGGCCGCGTGGTGGGCTTCACCCGTATCGGCAACGAGCCCGACCACCCGACCAATGGCCACGTCTACGCCTTGTACGTGGCACCGTCGGCGGGGGGGCGTGGCATCGGGCGCCTACTGCTCGACAAGGCTCTGGCGGTACTCGATCCGTTGTCCGCCCGAACCGTCACCCTCTGGGTGTTCGAGGAGAACGCGCGCGCGCGCAAGATCTACGCCAACGCCGGATTCGTCCCCGACGGGGCCCGACGCGTCGAGGAGTTGTACGGTGCCCAGGAGGTCCGACTGCGCCGCGAACCGGGTCCGCAGCCGCGTCGCGTGAGTGCCTCATGAGCCCACCGGAGGTGCCACCGGTCACCATCGAGTTCCACGACGCCGCGACGCGCTGGCCCGCGCGCGCACGCGACGCACTCTCCTCGGTGCTGGTCGACACCTTGAGCACCGGCTTCCCCGCCGGCGCCAACCTCGCGGTCGTCGCGCGCGACGCCACGTTGGTGCGCGCGTGGAGTGGCTACGCCACGGCCGTGGGCGAGCCCGAGCCCACGACGCGCGACACGATCTACGACCTCGCGTCGCTCACCAAGGTCGTCGCCACCACGACCCTCGCGCTGTGGCTCGAGGACCAGGGCCACTGGCGCCTCAGCCAGAGCGCGGCGCACTGGATCCCCGACCTCACCCGACGCGATATCACCTTGCGCCAGCTGCTCACCCACACCTCAGGCATCATCGCGCATCGACCGTTCTTCCTCGTCGGACCACGCAAGGCCACCATCCGTCGCGCCGTCCTCGACGAGGCCGAACGCGCGGGTCACGCCGGAAGAGTCCTCTACAGCGACCTCAACTTCATGATGCTCGGCTGGGCGATCGAGGCCTGCGCCCACGAACCGCTCGAACGGCTCTTCGCGCGTGTGGTGAGCGAGCCCCTCGGGTTGGACGACACGGTCTTTCGCCCCGGCGTGAGGCGGCGCGCACGCACGGCGGCGACCGAACTCGACGGCGACCAGCGCCTCGAGCCCGGTCTCGTGCGTGGGCAGGTCCACGACGGCAACGCCTGGGCCCTGGGCGGAGTGGCGGGCCACGCGGGCCTGTTCTCCACCGCGTCCGACATGGCGACCTTCGCGCGTGAGTTCCTCGAACCACGTCGCCACCGAATCCTGAGTCGCGCCGCGCAGTCGCGAATGGCGCGACACCACGCCGGGCGTCAACCCGACGTGCGCGGTCTGGGCTGGCGACTCGACCCTCGCGGCTGGGGGCACTGGCCCGAGGGGACGTTCTGGCACACCGGCTTCACCGGCACCTCACTGCTGATATCGCCCCACGCCGACCTCGCCGTCGTCCTCCTCGCCAACGCCGTGCACCCCACCCGTGACCTGGCGCGCCAGGGCGCGTGGCGCGCCCGGGTGCACCGCGCGATCGCCAAGGCCAACTCGTGACGCAGCCACCCGACGCCGCCGAGATCGGGCGCCTGGGCACCGAGCAGGTCCGACCCGAGCTCGCCCGACTCGACGAGATGTCGGTGAGCGAACTGGTCGACGTGATGTGCCTGGACGTGCAGCGGGTGCCCGACGCGCTGCTCGGCGCGGGCGAGGCCATCAAGGCGGCGGTGGCGGGTGTCGTCACGCAACTCGAACGCGGCGGACGACTGGTCTACGTCGGCGCGGGCACCGCGGGTCGTCTCGGCATGCTCGACGCGGCCGAAGCGGGACCCACCTTCAACGTGCGCGAGGGCCAGGTGATCGGGGTGCTGGCGGGCGGACTGCGCGCCTTCGACGTGCCACGCGAGAACGCCGAGGACGACGTCGACGGTGGGGCGCAGGCCGTTGGCGACCTCGACGTCGGCGAACTCGACTGCGTCGTGGGGATCTCGGCCAGTGGTCGAACGCCCTTCGTGCTCGGGGCCATCGCCGCCGCCCGGGAACGAGGCGCCCTGACCGTGGGCCTCTCGTGCAACGAGCGCACGCCCCTCAGCGCATCCGTGGATCTGCCCATCGAGGTCGCCGTGGGTCCCGAGCTCATCGCCGGTTCCACGCGGATGAATTCCGGCACCGCCCAGAAGCTCGTGTTGAACATCCTCTCGACCGCGGCGATGGTCCGACTGGGCAAGACCTACGGCAACTTGATGGTTGACGTGCGCCCCACGAACGAGAAGCTGCGCTTCCGAGCGACGCGCATCGTCGCCGAGATCACCGGGGCGAGCGAGGACCTCGTCACCCGGGCGCTCACCGCGTGCGAGTGGCGCCCCAAGGTGGCCGCCGCCATGATCATCGGCGAGCTCGACGCCCGCGCGGCGAGCGACTTGCTGGACGCGCACCAGGGCCGCTTGCGTGAGGCCCTCGACGCGATGGCGCCCCGGGTCACCCCGGGTCGGCGCGGCGGCGCGGCGGCGCGGCGGCGACTCGGCGTCGCGGCGGCCTTCGTCGACGGCGAGCTCATCGGCGGTGACGTCGAGGTCGACGCGCAGCGGATCGTCGCCGTGGGGCTACCCGGTGAGGGTCACGGCATCGCGATTCCCGGCTTCGTCGACGCCCAGATCAATGGCTACTTCGGCATCGACCTGCTCAACGCCGACGTCGAGGAGATCCTGCTCATGGGCGACGCGCTCGCGCGTGACGGCGTGATCGCCTACCAGCCCACGTTGATCACCAGCGACTTCGACCAGTTGCGGCGAGCGGCCTCACGCGTCGCCGAGGCGCGCCGTCGCACCACTTCGGGCGCTCGTATCCTGGGTACCCATCTCGAGGGACCATTCCTCTCGCACCGCCGCGCGGGGACCCACCCCGTCAACCACCTGCGCGCACCCGACCCCGAATTATTGAGCGCCCTACTCGGTCTCGAGGGCGTCACGATGATGACCATCGCGCCGGAGTTGCCCGGCGCGCTCGAGCTCATCGCCACCTGCGTCGACCGCGGGGTCCGGGTGTCGCTCGGTCACAGCGCCGCAACCAGCGTCGAGGCCCAGCGGGGCTTCGACGCGGGCGCGCGGGCAGTCACGCACCTCTACAACGCGATGGAACCCATGAGCGCCCGCTCGGCCGGCCTCGCCGGCGTGGCGCTGTCGCGACCCGACGTCGCCGTCCAATTGATCGCTGACGGCGTGCACGTGTCCGAGGAGATGCTGCGCCTGGCGTTCTCGGCGGGGAGGCAACGCTGCATCCTGGTCAGCGACGCCATCGCCGCCGCCGGCGTCGAGCGCGACGTCGTCCAACTCGGCGACGTCACCGTCTTGATCAACGACGGGGAGGCGCGTCGCGTCGACGGCACACTCGCCGGGAGCATCGGCAAGTTGCGTGACGGATTGACGCACGTGCGCCAACTGGGCGTCGAGCCACTCGACGCCCTGCGCGCGGTCATCACGCGGCCCGCCACATTGATCGGCGTCAACGATCTGGCGTCCCTACGACCCGGTCAACGCGCCAACTGTCTCATCGTCGACGACGACCTGCGCATCACGGGCCGCGTGCACGAGGGCGACGCCATTGACGTCGCGTGACGACGCGGGTGAGCTCCCGGTGAGCGCGCACCGCCCCGGCGACGACGTCGACCGTAGCGAGGTCGGCGAGTCCACGCGCCTGCTCATCGAGCGGGAGCTCTCGCGGGCCTTGCGCGGCGAGGTCTGCTTCGACGCCGCCACTCGCGCCGTCTACGCCACGGATTCGTCGAACTACCGCCAAGTCCCCCTCGGCGTCGTCTTCGCGCGCGACGAGGATGACGTGGTGCGCACCGTCGAGATCTGCGCGCGACACGGCGCGCCGATCATGGGACGCGGCGCCGGGACGAGCCTGGCGGGCCAGGCCTGCAACGTCGCGGTCGTCATCGACATGAGT
>JAJZFO010000343.1 GCA_021805305.1 Actinomycetes bacterium
ACGACTGCGCGCCGAGGTCAATCTGGCCGCCAGTAACGGGCTCTACCTGGTCCTGCTCTTGACGTCGGGCATCGTGGTGCCCCTCAGCTCGATGCCGGGCGCGGTGCGCCACCTGGCCCTCTGGCTACCCTCGGGCGCGATGGCGGACGCGTTGCACCACGTGCTCGGTGGCGCGGGCCCGTTCAACGCCGTCGACTGGTGGTCCCTCGGTCTCTGGGCCCTGGCGGCCCCGGTGCTCGCCACGCGCACCTTCCGCTTCGACTGAGTCGGGGCGACCGACCGGACTACGCGTTGAGGGCGGCGACTCCCGCGGCGAAGGCCGACGGCGTTATCGCCCCGATGGTCATGCTCTGCACGACACCCTTACCCGTCACGAAGATGGTGTCGGGGATCCCCGACAGGAGAAAACGGCCGTAGACGGTGGCCTGGGGATCGGAGATCGCGGTGAGGCTCACGTGATTCTGCCGCAAGAACGCCGTCGCCTTCGTGGGGGTGTCCTGCACGTCCACGCCCAGGAGCGCCACGTGGCCGAGGCGGTGACTGGCCAGGTACCGCGAGAGCGCGGGGAATTCCTGTCGACACGGCGTGCACCAACTGGCGAAGACGACGACGACGGTGGGGTGACCGCTGTCCCACGGGGCGGCGACCGTCGTGCCGCGCAGCCCCGTCTGCGACCACGGCGCCAGCGTCGTGCCCACCAGTGCGGGCGGCGGCGTAGAAGAACCCTTGACCGCGCCCCCGGTGAGGAGTGAGACCACGACGATGAGCGCCACCGCGATCGCCGCCCCGAGACCAATGGAGACGAACATCATTGGTGAGGGGTGACCGCGCCCCGGCGACGCGGCGGGGTCAGTGACTTCGAACGAGGACATCGACGGCCATGGCGACGAAGAGGGCGGTGAGGTACGTGATGGAGAAGTGAAAGAGGCGCATCGCCTCGGCGACGTCGGCCTGGTCGGCGCGCGCGTGACGGTAGAGCCGCCACGCGTAGAAGGTGAACATCGCCCCCAGTACCGTCGCCGACAGCGCGTAGATCCACCCGAGGTGCGCGATGGGACCAATCCACATCGTCACCATCCACAACACGACGGAGTAGACGAGGATCTCGAGCGTGGTGCGCCGCAGGGAGGCCACCACCGGCATCATCGGAACGTTGGCGGCGGCGTAGTCGTCGCGGTAGCGCACGGCCAGCGCCCAGAAGTGCGGCGGGGTCCAGATGAAGATGACGACGAAGAGCAACACGGGCGTCCAACTGAGGTTGTTCGTCACCGCGGACCACCCGATCAACACCGGTACCGCGCCCGCGGCCCCACCGATGACGATGTTCTGCTTCGAGCGTCGCTTGAGCCACATCGTGTAAATCCCGACGTAGAAGGCCGTCGCGGCCATGGCCAACCACGCCGAGAGCACGTTGACGAAGGTGGCCAGCACGAGGAAGGACAACCCCTCGAGACCCAGCGCGAAGATTGCGGCGGCGCGCGGCGTCATCACCCCGGTCACCAGGGGA
The DNA here is from genome assembly GCA_021805305.1 of Actinomycetes bacterium. Next base: position 1,508 of record JAJZFO010000343.1, read on the forward strand.
CGATTCTTCGTGCGGTCCATGATGGCGTCGATGTCGCGGTCGTAGACCATGTTGAGGGCGTTGGCGCCCCCCGCCGCGAGGGTCCCGCCCACCAGCGTGGCGACGATGAGCCAAAAGCCCGGGACCCCGCGGTCCGCCACCACCATGGTGGGCAGCGTGGTCACGAGCAAGAGTTCGATGATGCGCGGCTTGGTCAGCGCCACGTAGCCCTTTACCGTCGCCGACGTAGTGCGTGAAAGAGGAGCGACGAGGGACACGGCGCCTAGTCTACGAGGCCGTAGAAATACCTAGGCTGTCGGGGTGACGACTTCCTCCCGGCTCGAGCTCAGCCCCCCGGTGTTTCGGTGGTTCGCCTTCGCGGCCTTCCTCTCCATGATCATAATTATCCTGACTGGAGCGGCTGTTCGACTGACCGGATCGGGTCTGGGGTGTCCCGATTGGCCGACGTGTTTCAAGCACGCCTACGCCAGCGGTTGGACCATCCACTCCAAGATCGAGTTCGCCAACCGTCTCGTCACCGTCACCCTGGTGGTCGTGACCTTCGTGGTGTTCCTGGCGTCCTTCGCCCGGCGCCCACGGCGGCGCGACCTGTCGGTACTCGCGGCCGCCTTGATTCTGGGCGTGGTCCTCGACGCCGGCCTCGGCGCCTACGTCGTGTACTCCAAGCTCAACCCCTGGCTCGTCTCCCTGCACCTCCTGCTCTCACTGGCGATGGTCGTGGTATCGGCCCACCTCTATCACCGTTCCAAGTACGTCTACGGCCCGGGGTCGCGCGCGGACGTGCGAGACCGTCACTTCCTCGCGGTGGCGCGATTCATGTGGGTGCCCTTCGCCCTCTTATTGGTGACCGGGACGATGACCACGGGGTCGGGGCCCCACGCCGGAGGTTCTCAGGGTCAGTTGGAAGCGCGACGCCTCCCCTTCGCCTTCTCGTCGGCGGCGTGGGTCCATTCGGTCGCCGCGACGCTCTTCGTCGGACTGGTCGTGGGCCTGCTCCTCGCGATCTGGCGGACGTCGGCGCCGGCTCCCCTGCAGCTCGGCGTGCGTCGCCTCGCGATCATCGCACTGGTCCAAGCCGCCATCGGCGTGAGTCAGTACCTCACCCACGTGCCCGCGGTACTCGTCGAACTCCACGTCGCGGGGGCCACGTCACTCACGATCGGTGTGACCCAATTTCACCTTCGCCAAACCGCCCACGACCGCGAGCCGAGCATCGCGAAAAAGGTCGCCGTCGCATGAGCCGGCGCCCTGGGACGTATGGCCCTATCGTACGTTTTGAGTCTTAAGACAAACTTATGTTTCAGGAGGTGCGTTATGGCACAAGGCTGGGGCCTAGGGGCCCTTATTAATCTCGACCACTATGGCCACTACATACAGTGGCACGTCATTCAGATCAGTGTCGGGAATCTCATCGTTATGGTCCTCATGGTCGCGACCTTCGTCGCGGCCCTGTTGGCACCATTTCCGGGTCGGCGTAATCGAAAGGGAGCCAAGTGAGTACCGATATTGATCGCCAGTGGACCTCGCGGATCCGCCACAACGTGGTGGACAAGTTGCCGCCGGACAAGCTCCTACCCGACACTCAGCCGGCCTACGTCGCCTCGTGGATCTACGTCTTCGGCGTGACGACCATCGCGGCCCTGGGCGTCGTCATCTTGACGGGCATCATCCTGGCCCTCGACGGACCGCAGTGGTGGCACTCGTCCTCCCTCGGTCACTTCGTCAACTCGATGCACCTGTGGAGCGTGGAGATCTTCTTCTTCGCCATGGTCGTGCACCTGTGGGGCAAGTTCTCGATGGCCGCCTGGCGCGGCGGGCGTTCCCTGACCTGGGTCACCGGTGCGGTGACGTTCATGGCGTCGATCCTGGCGGGCTTCACGGGGTACGTGAGCCAGACCAACTTCGACTCTCAGTGGATTGCCACCCAGGCCAAGGACGGCATCAACTCCACGGGCGGCGGCGCGTTCTTTAACGTGCTCAACCTCGGTCAGATGCTCATGTGGCACATCGTGCTCCTGCCCCTCGCCGCCGTGGTCTTGACCGCCCTGCACGTGATCATGGTGCGCGTCAAGGGCGTCGTGCCCCCCTTCGAAGACGCGACGACGGAGGTGTCGGCATGACGAAGAAGGCCTTTCGACCCGACGTCGACGCCCCCGAGTACAAGGGTGCCTACGTCCCCTACGACATCATCAAGGAGGGCGCCATCGCCGTCTTGGTGGTGTTCATCCTCACCGCCGCCCTCGCCCTGGTCTTCAGTTCACCCGACGAGAAGGCCATCACCATCAAGACCTGGTCGAACGCGGACGCCGTGGACTTCGCCCAGACCGCCGGTGACGAACTCGCCGGCACGTCGGCCGTGGCCGGTTACGGGGCGCCCTACAACAGCAACGGCACCAGCCAGCACTGGGGATTCCTCTCGCCCGAGAAGTGGGTGGGCGTGCACATCCCGATCAACACCTCGCAGGACTTCGTCATCGACCCCCTGTCCGCGCAGCCGGCCCAGCCGGCCCTGACCGCGGCGTTGAACCAGTGGAAGTCGGCGTCGAGCACGGTCCAGACCGCGTGGGCCGACGCCTTCAACAAGGCGGAGCCGAACTTGACGTTCGTCAACAACCGGGTGATCATCCCCACCAAGGCCGCCGGACCCATCCCGGTCCTCCTCAACTACGAGACCCAAATGGCCCGTAGCGGGGCCCTGGACCAGGCGTTGGTGACCCAGAACGGCTTCTACACCACCAACTACACCAAGCCCCTCCTGTTCCTCTCCGACGGTACGTACTTCGCCGGCCTGGCGAACAAGCAGCACCTGTTGGGCAGCCAGTGGGGAATGATGAACGAGACCGGTCAATACCCCGGTCAGGCGTGGCTGTGGCTCTACACCTTCTGGTACCAGGTCAAGCCGTGGAGCACCAGTGCCAGCGGTGACTTCCTGGTGTGGGGCACGATGATGATCCTCACCGCCCTGATGGTGCTCGTGCCCTTCATCCCGGGTCTGCGCTCGATACCGCGCAAGATCAAGATCTACCGCATCATCTGGCGCGAGCACTACGCCCAGTAGTCGCTACCCTCGATCCGCGTTCCGCCAAGTGGGAGTCGACACCGACGAGTGTCGCTGCAGCACCGCTTCCACTTGGCGGGCCGCGTCGAGGAGCGTCCACTCACTGTGGGGTCGCCCCACCAGCGTGAGTCCGACGGGTAGCCCCTCCACCAGTCCCATCGGCACCGTGAGGATGGGCCAGCCCGCCACCGCGGCCGCCATGATCGAGGCCGACACGTACTTGGCGTTGTCACCGTTGACGAGGTCGCTCTTCCACGCGGGACCGTAGGCCGGCGACACCACCACGTCGTAGTCGCCGAGTACCGGACCCAGGGCGTTCGCGAGCGCCCACCCCACGTTTCGCTCCCGCGCGAGCTCGTAGGCCTCCGTGGCGCAACCGCCCGAGTCGCGCGCGCGCACGAGGAACTCGTGCCCGAAGTAACGCTGTTCGACGTCGGCGTGGGCGTCCTCGTAGGCCACCACGTCCGCCAGGGACGACACCCCCTCCCCCGGGCGCTGAGCCAGATAGGCGTCCAGTCCGTCGCGTAGCTCGGCCAGCAGCACGGTGAGCTCATCCTCGTACTCGATCGCGCTGGGCAGGCCACCCTCGCCCCGCGCGATCTCGAGGCCCGACGAGCGCAACTGCGCCATCACCGCGTCGAACACGGCGGCGGTGGCCGCGTGGCCCGTGCGCCACGCGCGCGCGTCGACCCAGCGCGCGGGCGTCGGGACGGGCGCCGACTCGCGCACCATCGCGCCGTAGAGCAGGGCCACGTCGGCGACGGACCGCGCCATCGGGCCGGGACTGTCCTGGGAGTGACTGATCGGGACCACTCCGTCGCGCGACGTCACCCCCACCGTGGGCTTGAGGCCCACCACGCCGTTCAGTGACGCCGGACAGGTGATGGATCCGTCCGTCTCGGTCCCGACCGCCAGCGGTGCGAGACCGGCCGCCAGGGCCGCCCCCGACCCCGACGAGGATCCCCCCGCCGAGCGGTCCAGGGCCCAGGGATTGGCGACGAGACCCCCGGTGGCGGAGTACCCGCTGGTGGAGTGCGGCGAGCGAATGTTGGCCCATTGGCTCAAGTTCGTGCTGGCGAGAACAATCGCGCCGGACTCGCGCAAGGTCGTGACGAGGGCGGCGTCGCGGCTCGCGCGACCCCGCAGCGCCGTCGAACCCGCCCAGCCCGGAAGGCCCCTCGCCTCGATGTTGTCCTTGACGACGACGGGGACGCCGTGCAGCGGCCCCCGGATCTCGCCGCGCGCTCGTTGTCGGTCGCGTTCGTGCGCCACCTCGAGCGCATCGTCGGCCCGGGCCGCGATCGAGCCCAGCGTGACCCCCGCGACGTCGATCGCGGCGATGCGCGCCAACAGTTGCTCGACGATTGCGGCGGAGGTCGTCTCGCCGCGCTCGAGTTGACCCCGGAGTGTCGTCGCGCCCGCGTAGGCGACGTCGTAACTCTCCGGGTGCGGATCGTTGGTCATTCCCCCACCGCCCGCGCACCCGTGAGCGGCGTGCGCAGGGTGTCGCCGACGTCAAAACGTTGACGGTGCGCCCCGCCCAAGATCCACGCGG
>JAJZFO010000133.1 GCA_021805305.1 Actinomycetes bacterium
GTTGAACAACTCGATGGAGAAGGTGTCGTTGTAGAGCAAGAAGGCGTGCACCAGGTAGCACTCGTTCCAGGCCCGACCCTCCTCGATCCAGTGGCGCAGGTACTCAAAGGGCCAGAACATGTCGTGGATGTGCACGTAGACCCCGGGTGCCAGGGTCGGCAGGACGCTCGTGAAGAGGTAGTGCACGTCGCTCGCGGTCTTGAGCACGTGCGAGGAGTCGATGAACAAGACGTCGTTGGCCTCGAGTTCACGAAAGCGCGAGAGCGGCACCTCCTGCACGCGCTGGGCGAGCACCTCGACGGGGTCGCCGGCGCGTAGGCAACTCATGAGGAGTTCAGGGTAGGGCTCGATCGCGGTGACCGACATCGTCCCCCCGAGGAAGTTCTCGCTGGTGTCCAGCGCCAGCGCCGTGCTCCAACCGCTTCCCACCTCGAGGTAGCGACGCGGTCGCAGTCGACGCAGCATCGACTGGAGCATGGAGGCGTCGCCCACGCCGTAATTGAGGTTGTCGGTGCCGTAACGCGACGTCGCCGTCGGCGTCGCGGGGATCGGCGCCTCGCGCGAGAGGCGCGCGAGTTCACGGAAGTTGGCGAGCTGGTCGCCCACGCGCAGATCGACCCCCTCGAGCGAGGTGCGCGCCGCGAAGAGGCGCTCGGCGTCCGCGTCGATCTCGACCAGGTCGGGGACGGGCGAGTAGAAGTGCCCTGGCGCGGACCACGTGACGAATCGCGCCGCGCCCGGGGTCAGGGTCATGGTCACCTCGTGGGCCGGTTCGTGAGCGAGGTCGTGGGTGAGGGCGTCGGTCGCCTCGGGGGCGGATTCGATTGGCTGGATTGGCTCATCCACGTACTGGCTCCTTTGTGTCGCTCGATGCGCGCCGCGCCAGGGTGCGCGCACGCTCAGCCATCGCTCACGACCCCCTCGCCCAGCCACGGATTGTTCGCCATACCGACCCCGCTCAGTCGCGCGAGCAAGTGGTGCTGGTCGATGGTCCCCCAGCGCAACAGGTCGTCCTGGGGCCAGAGGAACGACGTCTGCTCGTTGTAGTGGTCGTAGTGAACGTGCCAACCCTTGGCGCGCTCCTCGGGACTCCAGCGCGGTTGACGCTCGCGCAGGATCTTGCGTTCGCCGTGCTCCTGGGAGCGGATGGAGTAGTGGCGCAGGAGGAACTTGTAGGGGAAGACCCGGCGACCCTCGAAGTCCACCTGGTGGCCGGCGTTGCTCGCCATCGTCAGCCGTGACGCCTGGGGTTTCCACCCCTTGATCTGCAAGAAGTCCGCGGGGGTGTCGCCGAACTGGCACCAGGGGAACGACGAGGCCAGATCGTCGCCGGGCTTCCAGGAGTTGTCGACCGGACGGAAGTTGAACACGGTGTGGTCGATGCAGTTGTATCCCCAGCGCTCGACCGCCCACAGGGCGTCGACGAGTGAGACCCCCGGCCAGGGAGATTCGCGGATCTCGTCGGCGTCGTGGTGGATGACCCAGTCGGCGCCCGAGTCGGCCGCCACCTCCTCGACGCGACCCAGCAGTCGCTCGAGCTCGAAGTGCCCCGTGTCGCCCGAGGCGGGGAAGCGCTCCCAGGTGACCGCCGCGCGGCCGGCGAAGTCGCTCAGGATCTCCGGGGTCGCGTCACTGGACCAGTTGTCGATCACGTGGACCCGCACCGCGCTCGCGGTGAGGCGCTGGAGCAATTGTTCGATCACGTCGGCCTCGTTGTAGGCGGTGACGATGGCCAGGACGTCGAAGCCGTCGCGCCGCGGTACGACCGCGGCGGGGTCCCACCGGTCGAACAACGTGATCGGCGCGAACTCGTCGTTCTCCTTGTTGGTGGGGATGCCCCCCGAGAACGCCCGGTGCATCTGAGAGCGATCGCCCACGCGACGTAGGAATCGCTCGTGGTGGGGGCCGAGCACGACGGCGAGGGCGGCGTTAGTCAACGCCGAGTAGTCGGGCTCGCCGACCACGGTGGCGACGGGGCCGAGGGTCGGATCGACCTTGTTGAGGTAGACCCCGAAATTCCTGAGTAGCGCAGACGTGTGAGGCGTCGCCACGTAATCAGGGCGTCGGGATCTGAACACCTAGGTAATCGTATTCGTCGCACCGCGGCCCCGGTGGAGCGACGACGTGGAATCTGCGCCCATGGGGTGCCGTCGAGAACCCGCCACGCCCGCGTGGGGTCGCGACGTCAGGGCGAGAAGCTGCGAAGGAGCACGATCACGTCATCGGGTGCCTCGAGCACCCCGGCGAGGATCGCGGCCTCGACGAGGGCGTCGTCCTCGTCGAGGCCGTTTGCGAGGTCAGCGAGGTACTCGCGCCTCAGTGCGTAACTCCCCGGCGGCGTCGCGGGCGCCAGGAGATGCTCGTGAACACTGAAGTGTGACGATGAGGCGGGCGAGGCACCACTCGCGGGCTCAAAGCCCACTTCGCCGTCACGCCAGGAGACTCGTCGCAGTGGCTGGGTGATGGCGCGTGCGCGCAGCACGCCCGCGGGGCGACGCCGCACCAGGCGAGAGAACGTCGCCACGTAGTGGCCAAAGACGACGTCGGCGGCACTCACGATGCTCAGGTAGCGACCGCGCGCGATCGACGCGCCCGCTCGGGCCGCGTCCGGTCGCGAGATGGCGCCCTCGACGCCACCAGCGACGCTGGTCGTCTCGACGAGGCGCGTGCGCGAATTCAGGCCGGCGCTGAACCGGCGCAGCGACGCCGATATGGACGACGTGTCAATCTCGCCGTCGCCGACCACGATCACCTCGAAGTCCGTGTCGCTCTGGGCGTCGAGACCGACCAGGGCGTCGTTCAACATGCGTGGCGAGACGTCGAGTGCCACCAGGACGATGGAGAGAAACGGTGCGTCGTCGTGACTATATATATAGTCAGTCGCGATCTGGTCATCGCCGAGGACGGGGGGGAACTTCGCCAGGGCCTGAGCGATCTCCGCCGAGGGGGCCGATGTCGTGATCGTTCGAAGCTCCTCGAGTAGCCCTCTCACGAGACGTCGACGGGCCCCGAGGCCCTCGTCGCCCTCACCGTCGCCGTTCGCCGACGTCGAAGTCGTCGGCGGTGTCGATGGGTGCGGTGTGGTGGGTGGCGTCACGTCGGGCCCGCCCTCGCCCTCGGTCTCTGTCTCAGCGTTCATAGTCGAAGCGCAGCGGCGCGTAGGCGTAGGTCGAGAAGTCCGCGACCCGATTGTGGGGGTCGAGCGGCGCCGGGAGACGGCCCTCACGGCGACGGCGGAAGAAGTCCTCGGCGATCGTCGCGTGGACCGGTGCCGGCGACGACGTGAAGTAGTGCAGCTGCTGTTCGACCAGATCGGGTCGCGAGTACTTGGTCGCGAGCATCAACCCGGCGATACCCGAGTACAGCACTTCGGTGTCGCTCGGCTGTTCCTTCGCCTCCGCCGACAACCGCTTGTCGTGAAAACACGTCGCGCGCGGTTCGTACACGACGCGGAATCCGGCGAGGCGCGCGCGCCAGGAGAGGTCGACGTCGTCGCAGTACAAGAAGAAGGCGTCGTCGTCGAAGCCCCCGGTCGCCTCGAAGACCTCGCGTCGCACGAGTGAGCACGCCCCCGACGCCCAGCTGGTGTCACCGCTCAGGTGGTCGTAGTCCTTCTGGTGCTCCAGGGGCAACTGGCGGGCCTCCACGATGCCGATCGCGTCACTCAGTGCGTCGAGAAGGTCGAGGAGCAAGGTCGGAGAGGGGCACGTGTCGGGGTTGAGGATCAGGACCGCGTCGACCGGGGTGCCGTCACGGTAGAGACGGTTGTGGGCCCCGCCGTGACCCCAGTTCTCGGAGAAGTGGTCGTAGCGCACGGAGGCGACGCCGTCGACGCCGAGGGTCTCGTGGAGCTTCGCCAGTGCGACGGCGTCGAAGGTCGCGACCTCGGAGTTGTCCCCGAGGGCCACCTCCACTCGCAGGTCGGGTCGCGAGCGCGTGAGGTTTCTCACCATTTGTCCGAGTGCGCGCAGGTAGCGCTCGAGGCTCGAGGGCTCCGGGCAGTACAGCACGCTCTGGACCCGCAGCGACCGGGGTGCGCTGAGTCCTCCCGGCGCCACTGACGTGACATGGGGTCCGGGAACTGAGGGCGCTCGATCCTCCACGACTGACTCATCGAGTGCGACCTGGACGGGGACCTCGAGACCCGAGTCGAACCAGCGCACGTTCTCCTCGACGAGGTCGACGACGAGCCGATACTCTCCCGGTGTCTCGGGCGCGCGCACCTCGAAGGGCAGGAGGGTCGCCTGTTGCGGGTGCAGGTCCGCGGGGAAGGCGAAGCGGGCGCACTCGGACACGAGCCGTAGTGGTTGTCGCGCGGCGTCGACGCTGAAGAACCGAGCCGAGAGCGTCACGCGGTTGCGCGCCTCACGAAGGAGAGTGGCGTCGCCGAGGTTGCGCACCCGCACCATCATCTGGCGCACCTCGCCAGGGCGCAGGTTCTCGAGGTCGCGTTCGGGGCTACGCCCTCGCCGTAGTTCGATCTCGACGTGATAGGCACTCGGCGCGAGGGGACGCTCGGGCCATGACGCGAGCACCGTCTCGTAGGCGACGGTGCCGGCGAGCAACTCGGCGGGTCCGTCACTGGCCGACTCGCGTTCGAGCACGCGATCGTGCGAGATGTCGGCGCCGAGCACCTGGTTGATCAGCGCCACGTCCTCGGGTGGCACGGCGGCGGGCTCGAACAGTGCGGATCGTTCTGGTAGGTAGAAGACCTCACTGACGGGCCGGCCGTCCTCGAGGAGCTGGTTCCCGTCGAGGGTGTCGTAGAAGGCGACCTTGGCCTCGCGTTGCGCGAGGGAGAGCGTCGCGTCGCTCAAGTGATAGATCGGCAGCTCCAAGAATCGATAGGGCGCCACCGCCATCACGCCCTCGTGGACCCCGCCCTTGATGTGCAGGGTCGCCGGGTCGTTGCGCACCAGGATCATCTTCCACGAGGGTTCCCACGGGTATTCGTCCAGCCAGTGCTCGACGTCGGGGAAGCACCACCGGCACGCCGTCAAGTACGTCACGACGTCACGGGCGGCGGCGAGTTCGCGAAGTTGGCGCAGGAGCGCGGCACTGGGCACCTCGTCGGAGTCGACGGTGCAGATGAATTCGCCCTGGCACTGGGCGTAGAGCCACGCGCGGTAGCGCTCCTGGAGGAAATCGGCGCGCATCTCACACGGGACGATCTTGTCGGCGAGCCCTACCAACGGTTCGAGTTCGGCCTCGGTGAAACGACCGTTCACGGCGACGACGATCTCATCGACCACCGGGCGATACAGGCGCAGGATTGCCGCCACCTGGTGCAGGGGGCCGCCAGTAATGCAGCAGAGCGAGATTCGCGGCGTGGGCGGCGCCTCGGACCCATCGAGGTCAGCGATCACCCGCCCACGCTAGCACCGGTCGAATTTGAGATTCGTCGATAGCGAGCACTTCTGGGGCGGTGCAATTGCCACATCGCCGATCGAGTCGTGACACTTAGCCCTCGGTTGGATCAGTAGTCGTCGAACGGCGGACGTGGACGTCGTGACTCGAATGACTACCCACCTCCTCGCCCCTTGAGTGGACTTTCTGCTCGGAACACACTTAACCTCGAGCACCGTTTGTTTGCCCGCGGGGCCCTTGCCGACCATGCGCAAGAACCTCTTGGCCACAAGGGAATACTGATGATTGCCCGAGATGCCTTTCGTAAACACCAACGATGCACTACGTAGTGGGATTGAATTGACCACGATTGCGACGATGCCGTCGTCACAATTGTTGAGGAAGTCGTGGCACGCGCAGTGGTCGTCGTGTAGATTGATGCGCACTGAACTCACTGTCAACTTTTCTCCGACATCGGTCACTGGAATCTCGCCACGAGTGTGAGATGAATGTGAGTTGGGTGTGGGTCGGCCTAAACCTGCGAAAGATCAGGGAAGAAGCCGCCGAATAATTGCAATGACCAGGAGAGGCTGTTACTATTAGCCGTGTTCCCTTGGGAGCAATAAAGCAGTTGGTCACCGGTTGTATGGTGTCCGTAATGGAACCCCTGATTTTCCTCAGGACAGAATGCCCAAGGAGGGCCTATGAATAGATTGCCATCAATCCGCCGGTGGGGAGTGGCAGCCCTAACGGGCGTCACCCTGTTCGGC
>JAJZFO010000226.1 GCA_021805305.1 Actinomycetes bacterium
TCGAGGAGACCTTCGACATCGAGGTCGCCGAGGACGAGCTGAAGGACATCACGACCGTCGGCGAAGCCTTCGAACTGATCTACGCCAAGCTGTAGTGCAGGTCGCCGTCACCACTTCGGGGCCGCTGCAGGGTCGCCGGGTCGCCGTCGTCGGATTGGGTGCCTTGTCGTGCGCGGGTGTGGGCGTCGACGCCCTCTGGCAGGCACTGCAGAAGGACACGGCGCCCGAGTCCAAGCGACTCTCCCCCTTTAACGCCGACCACCTTGGTGGTCCCAAGGAATTGCGACGTCTCGACCCCTTCACCCTCTACGGGTTGATGGCGGCCGACGAGGCGTGGCGCCAGAGCGGTCTCGAGGGTCCCCTGCTCGACGCCGCGACGGTGGTCACCACCGGTATCGGGGGCCTGCAGACCGTGTTGGAGCAGGTGCGGATCCTCAACGAGAAGGGTCCCGCGCGAGTCTCGCCCTTCATGGTCCCCATGATGATGCCCAACGCGGCCTCGGCGGCCGTATCGATGCGCTTCGGTCTGGGTGGCCCGTGCGAGACGGTGACCACCGCCTGCGCGGCGGGGACCCACGCGATCGGCAACGCCGCGCGCTTCGTGGCCTCGGGTCGTTCCACCTTCGCGGTGGCCGGCGGCGCGGAGGCGGTGATGGTGCAGATCGCCGAATCAGGCTTTCGCAACATGACCGCGCTCTCGAACACCGAGTTCTCACGACCCTTCGACGTCGAACGCGACGGCTTCGTGATGGGCGAAGGCGCCGGCGTCTTGGTCCTGGAGGAATGGGAGCACGCGGTCGCGCGCGGGGCGAACATCCTGGCCGAAGTGATCGGCGCGGCCTCGACGGCGGATTTCTACCACATCACCGCACCCGATCCCAGTGGCGCCGGGGCGATCCGCTGTATGGAGACCGCGCTGTCCGACGCCGGCATCACGGCCTCGGACGTGTCCCACGTCAATGCCCACGGCACGTCGACACCTCTGAACGACCTCGCCGAGTCGGCGGCGATGCGTCACGTCTTCGCTGGCGAGGTGCCGCCGGTCACGTCGGTGAAGGGCCACCTGGGTCACTCCCTGGCCGCGGCCGGCGCACTCGAGGGCGTGGTCTCGGTGATGTCACTACGGCATCAGACGATCCCGCCCACCGCGGGCACCACGGTGGTGGACCCCGCGATCGGCCTCGATGTGGTGATCGGCGAACCACGGCGCGCCGACTTGGACATCGTCATGTCGAACTCCTTCGGGTTCGGTGGCCACAACGGCACGGTGTTGTTCCGGCGCGTCGGCGACTGAGTCAGTCCTCGCGCCCGGCGTCGTCGAGCGGCCAGGTGCGGCGAGTGACGTGGGCGTTGTCGTGGGCCCAGCGGGCGTTGGCGATGAACTCGCCCATGCGCACCGCGTCCTTCACTCCGGGCGCGCTCTCGATCCCGCCGAGGGCGTCCACCCCCCAGACGTCGTAGTTCTGCACCACGGCGATGACGCTCGACTCGTCGAGTCCCGACGCGATGACCGGGCGCAGCAGAAGTGGGTCGTTGAAGACCTCCAACCCCGCGAGCAGGTCCGCGTGGAGGTCGGATTCGGGCAGGAGGAGGTAGTCCACGCCGAGGTCGGCCTCGTACTCGTACACCTCCTGGGGTCGCGTCACCGCGCGGATGACGGTGTGGACGCGCTCGGCCACGTAGCGCAGCGAGGCCTTCGACACGACGCCCTCGATCTGCACGGCGCTGAGTCCGAGCGTGTTGGCGATCTGCACCACCCGTTGGGGCATCTCACTGTGGAACACGCCCACGGTGGCGACGCCACTCGGGAGGCGCCGCACGATGTCGTGGACCAGCGAGGTCGAGACCTGCCGGGCGGTCGGCCCGAAGTCGAAGCCCACCGCGTTGGCGCCCAGGGCCACGGCGAACAGAGCGTCCGCTTCCGAGGTCACCCCCGAAACCGTGATGAACAGGCCCTCGGCGTCGAGAAGCATCGGCGACCTCCTGACCCTCAGGCTAACGGGCGTGCGACCTCGGGTCGTGGAGCAGTTCCACGCGCACGTCGTCGACGACCCCGGCCCACTCCTCACCGAGCAGGGTGCGATGCACCACGGCGAGGGCGACGTACTCCCCAGTGTCCGGCGAGGCGACCACGGTCGTCACGCCCTGCAGCGCCCGTTCGCCGCTCGGTCCCGCCCCTTCGAGCACCCGGGCCATCTCGTTGAGGTCCTGACCGCGCACGCGCGCCAGACGGAAGGGGACGTTCCCACCGCGACTGTCCAGGCGACCCACCAGCTCCTGTCCGGTGAAGCAACCCTTGGTGAAGGAGACGTGCTCGTCCACGAAGTACTGACCGAAGGAGTGCGCACCCAGGCCCCGGGCGAATTCGCGCGGGCCCGGTGCTCCCGCATCCACCTGCTGGCCGACGCTGGTGTAGGGCCCGTCGGCCTCTCCCGCGCCACGCAGTTCGCACTGGGTGCGCAGCAGGAACCGTCGCAACGCCGAGAGGGTGGTCTCGAGCGCCTCGGCGCGCACCACGAGGTCCACCCCCTCGCGGGCCGCGCGACAAGAGAGTGAGGTCACGACCTCGCCCGCGGGGGTGAGCAGGAGACCGCGGCGCCACTCGTGCGAGGACAGCGAGTTGACGTCGCAGGAGAGCTGGCCCTGGAGGAAGGCGAGGGTGTCGGTGCCGCGCGCCTCGATCGTGCGCCAGCGAACCGGCTCGTCCGCGGCGAGGAGGGGTGCGTTGTTCATGGACCATTACAGTATGCGTCCACGCGGCCGCACGCGCCGTGGGGAAAGTGTGATCCGATGTCGACACAAACCGAGCTCAACACCATCACCTCGACCCTGGGCGAGGTGGCCACCAGGATCACGGCACTGGTCGAGAGTGAAGGTCCCCAGATGGAGAGTGACGTCTACAGCGAACTCGTCGCCGCCGAGCGCACGATCGGGGCGCTGCTGCGACGACTCAACCGCGCCGCTCGTCGGATCTGACGTGGTGAACACTAACCTCAGTCCATGGACATTTCCTGGCAACGCACGATGGCGCTGAGCGCGCCCGAGCGACTGCAGGTCCTGAATCTGATCAATCGCACCGAGGCGAATCTCGGGCGCGAGGCCCTCGACGAGACGCGTCGTCGCACGGTCGTCCACGGTTGGCGCGGTGAGCATTGGCTACGTTGCGAGGGCTCCGAGGTCGTGCAGTACGCGCTGGTGCAGGGCCAGGAGCACGCCACCTTGGAGATGTGCGGCGGGGGCTTCGACTCCACCCTCTTGGACCTCGTGCTGGAGGAGCATGAGGTCGTGGACTGGTGGACGCGTGACAGCGACGGGTCCTTCGAGAACGTCGTGCGCACGCTGCAACTGATGACGATCAACCTCCCGGTGCCCGTCGCTGACGTGCCCGCCGACGCCGTCGTGCGCAACTTCGACGCGGGTATCGACGACGCGGCGTGGTTGGCGCAGAACAACGCCGCCTTCGCCGATCACCCCGAACAGGGTGCGTGGCGCCTCGACGACCTCGAGGAGCGCATCCGCGAACCCTGGTTCGACCCGTCGGGATTCCTCGTGCTCGAGATCGACGGCCGCATCGCGGCGTCGTGCTGGACCAAGGTCCACGAGTTGCACCCCGAGCGCTTCGGGGAGATCTACGTGATCTCGGTCGACCCGGCGTTCCAGGGGCGAGGACTCGGGCGCGTCATGCTCACCCGGGGCCTGCAGTACCTGCGCCAACGCGGCGTGCATCGCGCCGTGTTGTTCGTCGACGCCGACAACCTCAGCGCGCAGTCGCTCTATCGCAGCCTCGGCTTCAGCGTGGAGCGTGAGGACCAACTGCTGCGCTTCGCTCGCGACTAGTGGGTCCCGATCAGGCGTCCCACGGCGAAGGTGACCGTGGCCGCCAGGCCGGTCACCACGACCTGGCGTAGCGCCCACTTGACGGTGCCGCGTCGCGTGAACAGGCCGATGGCGCCGCCGACGCTGGCCGAACCGACCCCGGCCAGGCCGACCGACCACCAGACCTCGTTGCCGTGCGAGGTCCATATCCACGGCAACAGAGGGATCAGCGCGCCCAGGGAGAACGTGGCCAGCGACGAGAACGCGGCCGCCCACGGTGATCCCGTGCTCGAGGGGTCGACGCCCAACTCCTCTCGAACGTGCGTCTGCAGCGCCAACTCCGGGTCACGCATCAGGTCGACCGAGAGGCGTTCGGCCAGCTCGTACTCGATGCCGCGGCGCACGAACATCTCGCGCAGCTCGTTCTGCTCCTCGACCGGGTCCTCGGCGAGGGAGCGGCGCTCCACGCCGATCTCGTACTCGAGGAGTTCCTTGGTCGCGCGCATCGAGAGGTACTCGCCGCTCGCCATGGAGAATCCCCCGGCGATCAACGCGGCGACGCCCGCGAGGCGCACCACGTTGTGTCCCGGTGAGGCCCCGGCGAAGCCGAGCAGGAACGACGTGTTGGTGACGAGTCCGTCGCTCACCCCGAAGATACCGGCACGGATCCAGCCGTCGGCGACCTGACGGTGGTGTTCTGATTCGGAGTGGTCGGCCATGGGGGCGAGTTTAGGACTCTCGGCCCAACCGACTTAGCGCTCCTGACCAGTAATCTGACGTGGGAGGTTACGTTGTCACCAAGAATTCATTCAATCAATGAGATTCGTTCGCTCGCCGGCGCGTCGCTGGGACCTTCCGACTACGTGAGGGTGTCCGCGGAGCGGATTCGCGCCTTCGCCGACGCCACGGATGACCACCAATGGATCCACGTCGACGAGGAACGCGCGCACGCGGGACCCTTCGGGGGAACGATCGCGCACGGCTACCTGATCCTCTCCCTGATCCCCGCGCTGTTGAACGAGGTCCTCGAGGTGAGCGAACCCGGGACGCGCATCAACTACGGTCTCAACCGCGTGCGCTTCGTCTCACCGGTGCCCGCGGGGAGCGACGTGCGTCTCGTGGCCACGATCGCGGACGTCACGGCGGCGGGCGAGGGTTGGCAGATCGTGTTCGACGTGACCCTCGAGATTCGTGACCACGACAAGCCCGCCTGCGTGGCCCAGGTCCTCTACCGTTGGTACCCCTCGTGATCGACACTCCCCTGCCGACCGGCGAGGACAAGACGCGCGCGGTCCGTACGATGGTCGACGCGATCGCGGGTCGCTACGAGATGGTCAACAAGATGATGACCCTCGGCCTCGACGGACGCTGGCGCCGACGCGCGGTTCGCGACCTGCAGCTGCCCCCGCGCAGCGTGGTCCTCGACGTGGCGGCCGGCACCGGGGACTTCACCCGAGAGCTCGTGCGTCAGGGTCAACGTCCCGTGGCGACGGACCTCAGCTTCGGCATGCTGCACGCCGGGCGCCACGTCGATCGCCGGGTGCAGGCCGACGCGTCGGCCATGCCCTTCGTCGACGCCGGCTTCGACGGCGTGACCTGCGGCTACGCATTGCGCAACTTCACGGACCTCGGCGCGACGTTCGACGAGATGGCGCGCGTGTTGCGACCGGGTGGCCGCCTGTCGCTGCTCGAGGTGGCGGAGCCCGAGAAGGGCCTCTTGCGCGCGGGCTTTCGATTCTGGTTCCGTCGGGTGGTCCCCTTCATCGGCTCGATGGTGTCGGACCGCGCGGCGTACCACTACCTGCCGAGGTCGACCGCCTACCTGCCCACGACCGCCGAGATCATCTCGATGCTCAACGCGTCGGGCTTCCGCGCGGTCAACCACCGTCGGGTGATGGGCGGGCTCAGCCAGCAATTCGTGGCGACGCGCGGGGCCTGATGTTCCGTCGACGCCTCATCGCCGCGCTCCCCGCGACGTCGCTGCGGGTCTTGGGCGCGCGCTCGGGTTGGTTGCTCGACTCCCCCGACGTCCTGCGCGTCGGCTTCGGCGGGGTCGCGGCGACGCTGCGACTCCCCGGCGGACTGGCCGACGCCGACGGGGCCCGTGCTGAGCTCGCACGACACGGCCTGCGCGGTGACGACGGCCCCGCGGGCACCGGCATCGTGGCGATGGGCTCATTGCCGTTCAATCGCGACGCGCGGAGTCGACTCGACGTGCCGCGCTACGTGATCACGCAG
>JAJZFO010000284.1 GCA_021805305.1 Actinomycetes bacterium
CAGGGGACCGAGGCGCAAGCGCGTGGTGGCGGTGGCGGCGGCCACCAACGTGGGGACCATCGAGAACCAGGGTGCGTCGCGAAACGAGCGCCACGAGAGGTGGTCGTAGGTGTAGCCGGCGTGCACGCCCCACTCATCGGCGGCGACCCACTGCGCGCGCGCGTGTTCCCAGCGCGCGCAGGGCAGGATCACCACGCTCAGCTCCATGGGTCGATGCTACGTCGGGCTCGTGGCGCTGGCGCGGCGCCTAGCGCGCTGACAACGTCACGAAGTCGCGCGAGTAGGCGCTCTCGAAGAACCGCCCGGGCGTCTGCACCATCGTGGGTGTGAGGTCGCGACCGTTGCTGGGCGTCGCGTAGCCCGTCGCGGTGGTGGGCTGGTACGTGGCGAACACCGGCCACAGGGGGTTCATGTCGAGCACCATCGCGCGCACCGCGCCCGCCCTCACGAGGATCCGTGCGAGGTCGACGACGTTCATCTCGCCCTCCACGTAGACCAGTGCGCCGCTCGCGGTCACGCCCAGCGCCGAACGTGGTGTGTCGATCTTGTTGTTCAACGAGTAGCCCCAGCGAGCGGTGTCGTTGGGCTGCAAGCCGGCCACCGGCGCGCCGTGGTCCACCAGGAGCGTGAGGTTCTGTCGCACCGCGACCACGTTGGCGCTCATGCTCACGTCGCGCCCCCACTGACCGACGGTGATGTCACCGTTCTTGAAGATGACCAGGGACGCCGCGCCGTTGACCAGTGGTGCGACGAGGTGACCCTCGCTCAAGTATCCCCCGTGGGAGTCCTTCAACAGGAACCCTCCGCTGAAGGCGGCCACCAGTGTCTGGGAGGCCGCGCGCGACACCGGCGCGGTGTACTTCCAGAAGAAGCCGCCCGGACTCAGGCTGCCCGAGTAGAGACGAGCGCTCAGCAGTCGCGGGTCGATCCACGCCACGCCGGCGACGGTCGTCGGGTTGTCGAGGGGTCGCACGGTCGTCGTGAAGATGGCGCTGTGACCCTGCACCGTGCGACCCGCGGGACGATAGACGCCTTCACCGGCGACGGCGGGTGTCACGAAGGGCGCGATGTTGCTGGGACTCGCGATCGTCGTCAGTTTCGTCACCACGGCCGACGTCGTCGCCGACGCCGGCGACCCCGTGGGACTCGCCGGACTCGCCGTCGAGGCGGGCGCACCCTGATGCGACGCCGTCGTGGCCGCACCCGACGTCACGACCATCGCCACCGCCACGGTCGCCACCGCGACCGTGGCGGTCGAGAACAGACCGATCTTCATCGAGTCACCGAGGTCCCGCGACGAACCGCGAGGGGCACGGGCGACGAGACGAGACCAGCGAGGTCGGATGAGGAAAGTGCACCGTGTAGTTCTAATGTGCCGCCCTAAGAAGGCTTTAAGAGTGGCGAGAAATTTCGTTGACAATCGGTTCGCGTGGGTCCCGCGGTTCAGACGTCCACTTCGCCCACCTCGCTCGAAGGAAAAAACGATCAGGGTCGTGCATCTTTTCTCATTGCACCCTCTCCCGCGAACGTGACGCGAGAGGCGGCTGCACGACGGAAACACTCGCGCCGACGCGCTCGTCGCCAGCCGACCAATTCGACCATTGCGCAGCGCGCGAGGAGCGCGATCTTCCCCACACTTTCTCCTATTCACGCGTCATTTCTAAGTAGTATTCGATCGTGAATTCCACACTCGCCTCGTCCTCGCCCCGCGACTCACGGGACGTCGTTCCCGCGGGGGCCACGTACCCGTCACCCACCGTCGCGACCAGCATCGACGCGTCGAGTGAATTGGAAGAATTCTCGATTGCCCCGCGAGCGAGCGCCGAGCGCGCCGTGGTCGGCGGGTGCGTCGTCGATGACCGCGAGGGGCCGCGTCCATGGTGAAGGGACGCGCGACGTCGTTCTGGACGCCCGAGCGCGTGCGCGACGCGCTGATCATCTTGTTGACCCTCGTGACCGGTTCGATCGACGCGATCGGTTTCACTCGTCTGGGCGGGGTCTTCACGAGCGTGATGACCGGAAACATGGTCTTGCTCGGCGTCGCGGCGGGAAAGGGATCGGTGTCGCTCGCGATCCACACGGGCATCGCCTTCGCCGGGTACGTCGTGGGCAGCGTGCTCGGCGCGCGCGTGGCCGGTCACGCGGAGAAGGGCGATCACCTCTGGCCCCGGTCGATCCTCAAGGCGTTGTTCCTGGAACTCCTGGTGCTGGGCGTCTTCGCGGTGTGGTGGGAACTCGTCGGCGCCGCACCGAGCGGCACCGAGGAATACGCCATGCTCAGTGTCAACGCCGTCGCGCTGGGCCTGCAGAGCGCGGCCGTCCTGCGCTTTGGTATCAGCGGACTCTCCACCACGTACCTGACCGGCACGCTCACGCAGTTCGTCGCCGGGGTCGCCAAGCGAAAGGATCCCATCTCGGGGCGCAGCGGATTCATCCTCCTGGCCCTGATCGTCGGCGCGGGCGTGGGCGCCGTCCTGGCGGTGCACCAGCCGCGCTACGCCCCGGCGTTCCCCATGGCGGTACTGGCCTTCGTCGTGTTCTACGGCGAGGTGGTCTTTCACCGGCGTCACCGACTCTCGGCCGCCGTCAGTTGATCGGCCTCACGGCTGTCCTTCGGTGAACACCAGTGATCGCCGCTAACGTGCCCTTGACGTGGAAGATCGCCATCATCTTCCTCGCCGGATGCGCCGCGGGTATCTCCAACGGCATCGCCGGCGGCGGGACGTTCCTCAGTTTCCCCACGCTCCTGGCGATGGGCATCCCCTCGCTCACCGCCAACATGTCCTCGTCGGTCGGCGTGCTGCCGAGCACCTTCGGCGGGATCCGCGTGTTCCGTAGCGAACTGCGGGCTCACCGCGCCCTCCTCAAGGACCTCATACCCACCTGCGTCCTGGGCTCGGGCGCGGGTACCGCCCTCCTCCTGCTCGGCAGCAGTCACACGTTCTCTCAAGTCGTGCCCTGGCTCATCGGCATGGCGACGGCGCTCTTCGCCCTCGCGCCACGGATCACCCGGCTCCTCGCTCGAAGGGCACGGGCCAAGGAGCCGGGCGCGGTGCGCCGCAAGTCGCTCTTCGCCGGGGTCTTCGTCGCCGCGCTCTACGGCGGTTACTTCGGCGCGGGTCTCGGCATCGTCTTGTTGGCGGTGATGGCCCTCACGCTCCCCTACGACATGAACGTCCTGAACGGCCTGCGCGTCGCCCTGGCTCTCTTGATCAACACCATCGCGGGCATCGTCTTCGTCGTCCGTGGACACCTCGCGGTGCAGGCCGTCCTCGTTCTGCTCGTGGGGGCGCTCATCGGCGGCTGGCTCGGCACCTTGTTGATCAAGCGGCTCTCGCCCACGGTGGTGCGCGCCCTGGTCGTGATCATCGGAACGGTCACGACCGTCAAACTGGCGTTCAGCGCCTAGGGCGTCGCCGGCGGAGCGAGCCCCCTACTTCGACGCGCGCAGTCGCGCGATGACGTCGTCGACGACACCACTCGTCGTCGAGTCGCCGCCGAGGTCGAAGGTGCGAAATCCCTCGGCCGCACCCTCGAGCGTGGCGTTGCGCAGTCGATTACCGGCGTCGTGGAACGTCGGATCCTTGAGCTTGGCGGCCGCCTGGTCGAGCAACGCCGCACCCGCGAGCAACATGGCCATGGGGTTGGCGACGTTCTTGCCCTGCAGGGACGGCGCCGTGCCGTGGGGGGCCTCGGCCATCGCGACCTTGGGGCGCAGGTCCTCGTCGAGGGCCAGCAACACCGACTCGGCCCCGGCGATGGAGCCGAACATCGCCAGCACCAGGTCGCTCAGGCAGTCGCCGTCGCGGTTGAGGGCCGGGATGACCAGCGTGCGTTCGTGGATCTCGGTCATGAGTCCCGCGTAAGTGGTGTCGATCAACGCCGGCCGGTAGGTCACGCCCGGGTGACGTGCGGCGGCGGCGTCCATCTCCTCCTTGAGCATCCCTTCGTAGGTGGGCGACACGGTCCACTTCGGTCCGCCGTAGACGAGGCCGTTATTGGCCTCGGCCGCCACGAAGGCGTACTCGGCCACGCTGGTGCACACCGAGCGCTCGATCCTCTCGGTGCGCCAGGCCGACTCGGTGCTCTGGCCGGCGTCGCCCTCGCGACCCTCGGCCGCGCCGTAGGCGTCACCGACGGCCATGCGCACCACGATGATCGGCGTGTTGGTGCCCACCACGGGCGGGGTCACCCCGGGGATGCGCCGCCCCGTGCGCACGATGACCGAGCCGCCGATGCCCTCGCGCAGGAGCCGGTTCGGCGATCCGACGCCACCGATCTCGGGGGGCGTGATCGTCGCGGCCTTGAGACCGAGTCCACTCTCGACCATCGCGGCGGCGGCCTCGCGCACCACGTCATTGTTGGTTCGACGCCGGTTCTCGAGGGACATGTCGTAGTTGACGAAATGCAGGTCGACGCCGAGCAGCTCGGGCGTCATCGCGCGAAGGGACTCCTCGAGGAGCTCTTGTCCGGTTTCGTCCCCGTCGCAGACGACAATGGTGGCAGATGAGTTGGTCACGCGAGAAAGTCTACGTGAGCGGCAATGCTCGAAAGATTCGCCGTCAGTCCTTGGGGGCGCGTGCCGCCGCGCCGCCGCCGAGGAAGGACTCGATGAAGATCGGGTTCTGCGCGAGGTCCTCGGGTGCGCCGTCGAGCACGACCCGTCCTCCCCCGAGCACGTAGGTCCAGTCCGAGATACGCAGTGCGGCCTTGGCGCGCTGCTCCACCAGCAGCACGGTGGAGCCGAAGTCGGCGAAACCGCGGATGTACTCCTCGAGCAATTGCGTCGCGACGATGGGGGCGAGATTGGCCGTGGGCTCGTCGAGCACGAGCACCGAGGGCGAGAGCATCAGGACTCGGCCCATCGCCAGCATCTTTCGCTCACCACCCGAGAGTTTGCCGGCCTTGCGGCCCATCATGGCCTTGAGCTTGGGGAAGAACTCGAGCACGGCGTCGATACGACCGTGGATCTCGTGGCGCTTGAGCAGATAGCCGCCGATCTCGAGGTTCTCCTTGACCGACAGCGGCGGAAAGACGTCGTCGATCTGGGGGACGTAGCCCACCCCAATCTTGGCGACCTCCTCCGAGGGAAGGTTGGTGATCACCGTGTCGCCCACCTTGACGGTGCCCTCGAGCACCCGCACCACGCCGACGAGTGACTTGAGCAGCGTGGACTTGCCCGACCCGTTGGGTCCGACGATGGAAATCACCTTGCCCGGCGTGGCTTCGATGTCGATGCCACTGACGATGGCGCGTCCGTCGTAGCCGGCAGCGACACCGGCGGCCGTGAGGGTCAGGCCCTTCTTTGAGAGTTCAACCGACAAGGTACGCCTCCACTACTTCTTCCTTCTGACGAAGTTCCGACATGGTGCCCTGGGCCAGTACCTGACCTTCGGCGAGGACGATGACCGGGTCGCAGAAGGCGTCCATGATCGAGAGCTCGTGTTCCACCATCACAATGGTCATACCCCCTTCGCACAGCTTCGTCAACTGGTCGCCGATCTTGTGGGCCAAGTTGGGGTGCACGCCGGCCATGGGCTCGTCGAGCAGCAGCACCTTGGGCTCGGCCAGTAGCGCACGCATGATCTCGACGAGCCGGCGCTGGCCCCCCGAGAGTCCGCCCGCGTAGGCGTCGGCGTACTGGGTGAGCCCGAATCCTTCGAGCACCTCCTTGGCGCGTTCGATGTTGTCGCGGTCCTCGGCCCCCCAGTAGCGCTTGCCGCGCAGGGAGCCGAAGAAGCTGTCGCCGGACTGGTTAGGGATCGCGCACACCAGGTTCTCGAGCACGGTGAGCTTCTTGAACTCGCTCGCCAGTTGGAAGGTGCGCACGATGCCGGCCAGGGCCCGCTTGTCCGAGGGCATCGAGGTGATGTCCTTGCCCTCGTAGAAGATCTGTCCCGACGACGAGGGCAGGGTGCCGGCGAGCATCGCCAACGTGGTGGACTTGCCCGCACCGTTGGGTCCGATCATCCCGGTCAGACGGCCCTGGTGGATGGCGATGGTGACGTCGGAGACGACCGTCACCGTGTTGAACGTCTTGGTC
>JAJZFO010000143.1 GCA_021805305.1 Actinomycetes bacterium
GACGTTGATCGCCGGGCGCACACCCGAGTAGAAGAGGTCGGATTCCAGGAACACCTGGCCGTCGGTGATGGAGATCACGTTGGTCGGGATGTAGGCGGAGATGTCGCCCGCCTTGGTCTCGATGATGGGCAGCGCGGTCAGGGAACCACCGCCGAGGTCGTCGCTCAACTTCGCCGCGCGCTCGAGCAGACGGCTGTGCAGGTAGAACACGTCGCCGGGGTAGGCCTCGCGGCCCGGCGGGCGACGCAGCAGCAGCGAGATCTGGCGGTACGCCTCGGCCTGCTTGGACAGGTCGTCGTAGACGACCAGCGCGTGCTGCCCGTTGTCCATCCACTCCTGGCCGATGGCGCAGCCCGCGTAGGGGGCGAGGAATTTGAAGGGGGCCGGGTCGCCGGCCGAGGCCACCACCACGACGGTGTAGTCCATGGCGCCGTGGTCCTCGAGGGTCTTGACGGTCTGGGCGACGGAGGAGTTCTTCTGGCCGATCGCGACGTAGATGCACTTCACCCCCTGACCCTTCTGGTTCAAGATGGTGTCGATGGCGACGGTCGTCTTACCGGTCTTGCGGTCACCGATGATCAGTTCGCGCTGACCACGACCGATCGGCGTCATGGCGTCGATGGCCTTGATGCCCGTCTGTAGGGGTTCGCTCACCGGCTGACGTCCGATGATGCCCGGGGCCTGAACCTCCATACGGCGCTGGCCCGGGTTCACCAGCGGACCCTTGCCGTCGATGGGCTCGCCCAGGGCGTTGACCACGCGGCCGATCAGGGCGTCGCCCACCGGCATGGACAGGATGCGACCCGTCGCGCGCACGACCTGCTCCTCCTCGATCCCGTCGACCGAACCGAGGACCACCGCACCGATGGTCTCCTCGTCGAGGTTCATGGCGAGGCCGACGGTGCCGTCTTGAAACTCGAGCAGTTCATTCACCTTGGCCGAGGGCAGACCCGACACGCGAGCGATGCCGTCACCGACCTCGACCACGCGACCGACCTGCTCGGCCCCGACGGCGGGGTTGTATTCGGTGACGTGCCGGCGCAGGGCGTCCGTAATCTCGTTGGCACTAATGGTGAGCTCAGTCATCACAGTTTCCTTTT
This sequence comes from Actinomycetes bacterium, assembly GCA_021805305.1. The sequence goes on from JAJZFO010000143.1 coordinate 1,101, forward strand.
CCTAGTCGTTTCGAGTCAAAGCGGATTCGTAGAAGTGACCCGCCGAGACGGAGTCGTGCAACGCGGCGAGGCGGCCCCGCGTCGAGGCGTCGAGGCGAACATCGCCCACTTCGACCACCACCCCGCCCAGCAAGTCGGCCTCGTCGGCGATCTGGAGCTCGACGTCGGCTCCGGTGAGGGCCGCGAGCGAGCGGACGAGGTCGGCCTGGTCGTCGGCGTCGAGGGGGCGCGCGGTGTACACCCGCGCGACGCGCCAGTGACGCGCCTGCGCGACGTACTCCACCAGGAAATCGAGGGTCCCCACCACGTCGCGCGGCCGGCCCCCCTCGATCACGTAGCGCGCCAGGCGCAGCGTGACGGGCGTGACCTTGGCGCCCAGCAGTTGGTCCACCAGGCCCAGGCGCGAGCCCAGTGCCGCGTCGCGGTCGAGCAACACCCGGCGCAGGTCGAGGTTCTCCTCCACCGTGCGCGCCCACCGGAACAATTCCTCTTCGATGCGCGCGAAGTCCCCCGTGGCGACGCCCTCGAGCAGGGCGTCGGCGTAGCCGGCGACGCGTCGGCGCGCCGACAGGAGGCCGAGGCTCCGCGGGTGCAGGGTGCCGGTCTCGGCGAAGGTCAGCGCGCTCTGGGCGAGCTCCCCGATCGCCGAGGCGACCTCCTGGGCGGGGGCGTTGCTCGCGGCGTAGACCGCCACGCGCCGGGTCTCGGGGTGGACCTTGGACGCGAGCAGGTCGTCCAGGACCTGGCCCCGCACGACGCCCGTCAGCGACGTGTCGCTCAGCACGCCGCGCAACTCGGGTTGGGCCAACACGGCGCGCTCCAGGGAGGTCAACTCACCGACGACCACTCCGCGCGCCGCGTCGTCCAACGCACCCAGGAGTGCGGCGGCGTATCCTTCGAGCTTGGGCAGCATGATTAGCGGTTCGATTCCTTCTGCGCTTCGGCGCTCAGGGCCGCGACGGCCTCACGCACCAGGTCCTCGTGCGCGGCCTGGTCGACCTCGCGGCCCACGACCTTGGCGACGAGGTCAAAGACAATTTCGCCAATCCTCGCCGACGCCTCGTCGATCGCGCGCTGGCGCGCGCTGGCGACCTCGGCGTTGGCGTGGGCCACGATGCGGTCGTACTCGGCCTGACCGCGCCCCCCCGATTCCGCCTTGACCTGATCGGACAGCGCTTGCGCGTTGGCCACGATGTCGCGGGCCTGCTCTCGGGCTTCGTTGAGTACGCGCGCGCGCTCGTCACCCGCGGCGTCGGCCGCGGCGCGCGCCTCGTCGGCGGCGGTGAGGGCGGTACGGATCTTGTCCTGGCGCGCTTCGATGGCGGCGTTCAACATCGGCAGGGCGTACTTCGTGACGACCCACAGGATGATGACGACGACCGCGAGTTCCACGAACCACGTCCCGTTGGGGAGGAGGAAGATAGAGCCTGTACTCATGTCGGGTGACCTTCTTTACTGAACGGCCTCGGCGCACGGGTCGAAGCGACCCCTCGCGAAGGAACTAGTTGGCCTTGAAGACGTAGACGAAGACGACCATGAACAGCAGGTTGATGAAGTACATCGCCTCCACCAGGCCGACCGTCAAGAAGAAGTACTGACGGGCCTTGTTCTCGATCTCCGGCTGACGAGCGATCGCCGCGATGGTCTGGCTACCGGCCAGACCGTCACCGATCGCTGCACCGATGGCGCCACCACCGAGGGCGAGGCCGCCGCCGATGAGTGCACCGGCGTTGCGTACTGCGGCCGCGATGTCGTTGGGATTAGTTGCCATTTCTGTCTTTCCTCCTGGGTTGGGTTAGTGAGAGGCCTGTAGCGCGCCGAGGGTCTCGGCGGGGAGCTCGTCGTGCGATTCGTCGTGGCTCGTGGCCATGCCGAAGTACAAGACGGCGAGAAGCATGAAGATGTAGGCCTGGATCACGCCGATCAGGGCGTCGAAGGGCTTCCAGACGATCTCGCCGAAGGGGATGGCGTAGATCGGCAACAGCGTGGTCATCACCGCGATCATCAGGCCGCCCGAGAAGAGGTTGCCGAAGAGACGAAAGGTCATGGTGATGGGCTTGGTGATCTCTTCGATCACGTTGATCGGGGCGAGTGCGGCGTAGGGCTGCGCGTAGTGCTTGAAGTATCCGCCCAGGCCGCGCGCGCGCACCGACTCGACGTGCACCCAGACGATCACCAGGACCGCCATCGCCAGGGGCAGGTTCACGTCGCCGGTCGGGGCGGGAAAGATCTCCCCGGACTGACCCGGGTGCATCGACGTGGGCAAGAAGCCAATCCAGTTACAGATCAAGATGAAGAGGAAGAGGGTCACGCCCAGCGGGACGAAGCGCCGGCCGCGCTCGCCCATGGCGGACTCCGCGAGGTCGGTGACCATTCCGACGATCATCTCCCAGAAGATCTGAATCTTCGAGGGCACGCCGTCGGTCACCTTGGAGGTCATGGCGAACACCAGGTACATGAAGATGAGGAACGCCAGGACGGTCGACATGATGATGTCGGTGTCGAAGGTCAATCCAAAGAGATGGGCGGTCGGGTGAACCCCGACCTCGATGGTCTTCGCCGCGTACAGCGTCTTCACTACATGTCCCCCTGCTTCGCCACCACGCTGAAGACGTTGATGACGAAAACGATCTGATAAATCACGAGCCCTGCAACAATACCTATTCCCAGCGCCTTGTTCACGACGAGGGCCCCGATGGCGACCACGGTCATGATCGATAGGCGGCCCACGGTGTTGCCCCCGAGTTGACGGCGCACGGCCTTGGTGCTCTGTTCACCCTTCACCTCGACCTTGGCCACCTGCTTGTCGAGGAAGCGCAGGTTCAAGATGGCGAGGCCCACTCCGATCACGACGCCCAGTCCGGCGAGGGCGTTGATCATCTCACCGATGAGGAACCCGACGGCCCCGGCGGCCAACGCGGATAGCACCGTACGGCGTAGGAGGCGCGGCAACGTTGACGGGGAGAGGTTTTCAAGCACGGTGATTGGGTTTTAGAGGTAACGCCGGACTTGCTGAACCACGCTCACCACGGCGGCGACCGTCCCCAACACTATCCCTATTAGCAACCCCGCGGGTGAGGTGTGCCAAGTTTTGTCCGCCCAGATGCCCGCGACGACGCCGACGCCGATGCACGTGGCGATCGTCGTACCCATGACGGCGAACGCCGCCAGTCCCGCGACACCGCCTCCACCAGGCTCTTTAGGGGCGTCACCCTGGTCGGGGTCGGGCCCGCGCGCACTCAATGGTGCGCCTCCTCGCGTTCGTAGCGACGGTGTTCGAGGCGTCGCCCGCGCGTCAAGAGGGGGCTCGACCAAGTGAAGAGACCGATGAGCAAGACCGCGACCGCGAGCGGCAAGAAGACGTTCGTGCGCGGGTAGAACAGCGGGAAGAGTACGAAGCCGCACAGCAACGCCGTCCACAGCCACAGGATGATCACGGTGCGCCGGTGCCCGTGACCGAGCCGCATGAGGCGGTGGTGGATGTGGTTCTTGTCGGGGGTGTGAAAACCCTGTCCCGACATCGTGCGTCGCACGAAGGCGAAGACCGCGTCGGTGAGGGGCACCCCCAAGATGAAGACCGGGATCAGCAGTGGGGCGAAGAAGAAGAAGGTGACGCCACTCGCGGGCGGCGTGCGCCCGCCGATCACCATCGTGGACGCGGACATCAACAGGCCCAGCATGAGGGCTCCCGCGTCGCCCATGAAGAGTTTGGCGGGGTGGAAATTGTCGCGCAGGAACCCCACGCAGATACCGAAGGTGATGGCCGCGATGAGCGGGCCCACGTTGGTCGTGGGCAGGAGCCCGAGGTCCTCGAGTCGCAGGCCGTAGACGCAGAGCGTCCCCGAGGCGATGGCCACGATCCCCCCCGCGAGGCCGTCGAGGCCGTCAATCAGATTTACCGCGTTGGACAGGGCGAACACCCACACCGCGGTGATGATCGGCAGCGTGGACGGTCCCAGCACGATGAACCCCGCGAAGGGCAGCTTGAGCTGGTACATCGTGCAGCCGCTGAAGTACAGGATCGTGGCGGCCAGCACCTGGCCGGCGACCTTGGCGGGGGCGCTCATCTCGCGAAAGTCGTCCACCACCCCGACCACGAACATGACCCCGGTGGCCAAGAGCACCCCGAGCATCTCGTGGGAGGATTCGATCACGGCGCGCGTCGTCGGCAGGACGAACGCCCCCACTAGGGCGACGCAGAATCCCACGAACATCGCGCCCCCGCCCCCGTAGGGGGTGATCACCTGGTGCACCTTTCGGTCGTCGGGCTGCGCACTGTAATTGATCGCGACGGCGATGCGGCGCGCCGGCGGATTGGTCACCAGGGTGATCAGGGCTCCTACCAGGGCGATGATCCCGTAGGTGCCCAGGGCGCTCATGGTCTACTTCGTGAAACTGGCGTACGGGTTGAAGCGCCCGCAGAGTTCGGCCACCGTGTCGCGCACCGCGGCGACGACCGTCTCGTCCTCGCGTCCGCGCAGGGCCCGGGCCATCAAGGCGGCCACGGTCGCGAACTCACCCTCGCCCAATCCGGCCGTGGTCTCGGCCGCGGTGCCCACGCGCAGTCCCGACGTGATGAAGGCGCTGCGGGGGTCGTCGGGGATGGTGTTGCGATTCGTGGTGATGCCCGCCCGGTCGAGTACCTCCTGGGCGACCTTGCCGGTCAGTTCGGCGTCGAACTCGCGAAGGTCCAGCAGCACCATGTGGTTGTCGGTGCCCCCCGACACGAGACGGAATCCCTCCTGGGCCAGGGCTCGGGCGAAGGCGCGCGAGTTGTCGACCACCTGGGCGGTGTACGTGGCGAATGACGGGTGGGCCGCCTCCTTGAAGGCCACCGCCTTGGCGGCGATCGCGTGCTCGAGGGGACCGCCCTGTTGGCCCGGGAACAC
>JAJZFO010000163.1 GCA_021805305.1 Actinomycetes bacterium
GCCATTGGTATGGACAAGTGGACGTTCTCCTCACTGGTGACCCAGGCGGGTCTGTCGACGCTGCCGCGCGCGCTGCTCAGCCCCGAGACCGAGTCGCTCGCCTTCGAGGGTCCCTACATCGTCAAACCGCGCTTCGGGGGCTCGTCGATCGGCATCGACGTCGTGGCCGACCTGGCGACGGCGAAGGCTCGCCTCCTCACCAACGTGCACCTCGCGCGCGGTTGCGTGATCGAGCCCTTCCGCGCCGACCTCACCGACGTGCAGATCGCCGTACGGACCTATCCGCGCGTCGAACTCTCCGCGATTGAGAAGCCGATCCGTCGCGCCGCCGACGCCGAGATCCTGGACTACCGCGACAAGTACGTGGGGGGCGAGGGCATGGTGTCGGCGCCGCGCGAACTGCCCGCGCGCCTGGCGCCGGGTCAGCGCGAGGCGCTCGAGTCGGCCGCGCGCGCGACCGTGGACGTGGCGATGGTGCGGGGTGTCGCGCGCATCGATTTCTTGGCCAACGAGTCCGAGCTCTACATCAACGAGGTCAATACCATCCCGGGTTCGCTGTCCAAGCACCTCTTCGTCGACCCGCCCCTCCCCTTCTCCCAACTGCTCAACGACCTAGCGACCGAAGCGCTCGAACGCCCAGCTCACCGCTACAGCGCGGCCGGGGCCGACGGACTGGTTCTGCGCAGCGCCACCGCCATCTCCGCGAAGTTGGCGTAGGCGCGGCACGCGATCGAGAGCGTCGAGCAGCGCGTCAGAATCCGGGTCTAGGAGCAGGCCCTGGCGCAGGGCCCAGAACGCGGTGTCCGCGTCGCCACTCTCGAGGGCGGCGTCGTGCAACGCCAGGGCCACCCATTCGCCGTCGCGTTGTAACTGCGCGCGGTGCCCCTCGAAGGTGAACCATTCGAAGCCCTTCAAGACGCTGGCCAGTGGTTCGCCGTGGACGAGTTGGAGGGCGCGCACGGAGAGATCGAGGGCGTCCGCGGGCGCCAAACGCGCGCGCGCGACCAAGCGGTGGAAGTCGGCGACGTCGAATTCGACGCCGCGTTGGTGGTAGAGGCCCAAGGACACCGGCTCGAGGAAGTTCCCGTGGTCGTCACCGCCCAAGGAACGTCGCACCGCGGACGCCGTATTGGTGAGGGTGGTTTTGGAAGCGTCGACGTTGGCGTGAATCAGGACCCGGGTGCGGAGGCGGTCGCCGGTCACCGGTTCGCTGGGGTGCATGGCGAGGTAGGCGACCATCTCGAGACAGCGGCGGCGCAGCGTGGGGGTGAAGTCCTCCACCAGGCCCTGCACTTGGGGGTAGGCGCGCAACAGTTCAACCCGTACTCGACGGGTCGGGGCGCCGCGGAAGTGGGGTGTGCCCCGGGCGGGGCGCACGCTCACGCAGAGCTGACGGAGTTCCTCGTCGAGGTCCTCGGGGTCGCCGAGGAACACGACGAGGGTGGTCGCGTCGCGACGACGCGCGAGCGCGCGTACCAGTTCCTCGGGCGAGCGCGCGAAGCGCAGCGCCCCGTCGTGCAGCGCCACGACGTCGGTGAGCAGGGACTGCGTGTCGCGCGAGAGATCGACGGGCAGGGCGCCCCCCTCACGCGCGTAGCCGAGGGTGAACCCCCCGTCGCCGACCTCGAGGATGATGACCGCGACCGGGTCGAGGTCACCGCGAGCCGGGAGTGACAGGGCGTCGGGGCCGATGCGGACCTCGCCGTCGAGGTCCGAACCGACCGCGTCGCGCAGGCGCGCTACGAGAGTCACGTCCCCGTCGTGGAGTCGCTCGTACAGGGCGTCGAGGTCGCCCTCGCGCGGGTCGGGCGTGGTCCGCAGACGGTCGCGGCGCCCCTTGGCCGCCAACGCGAGGGCGAACGCACCGACGGGCAGTGGCGCGGTGGCGCCGTCACGTCCGGCGGGCACCGCCGCCCCCGGACGGCTCGCGACGACCGACACCGCCGGTACCGCCGAGGGAGTCCGGGGTGGTCCGGTGCTCGCTTGGGCGCTCGAGGTGACCAGGAACGGGAGGGCGGAGATGACCAGCGCGGCCAACCAGGCGCATCCGTTGGCGGGCACGCTACGCGCGTGGCGAAGTCGTTGGACGTACGCCAGCAGCAACAACAGGAAGATCAGCCAGAAGATCGCCAGGCCGACGAGCAAGTCGCGCACGAGCGCACCCCCGGTCACCGTGTACGAGAAGCGCCACTTGGTCGCCACCACGTAGGGGAGCAGCACGAAGTAGAGGATCAGGGCTAGCCCCTGAACCGGTCCGGTCGCGACGCGCGTCAGGGGATGTTGCGCAGGGTCCACGTGGTCGGCGCTCCGGTCGCGATGGTGATCGCGAGCTGACAGGTCTGCGAAGTCGATACCGTCACTACGTCGCTCACGGGGCTCGACACCGTCGCGCACACCAGGGAGCTGGAGACGGCGTGGTCGTCGACGAGGGACCAGCGACCGGGTCCGTGGAGGGGGAGGATAGCCTCGGGCGAGCCCAGTGTCAGTTGTCCCGAGTGCAGTACCGTGGCGACGATCACGCTCCTGGCGACGCTCGTCGCGGTCACGGCGGCGGAGTGCGCGGGCGGCCCGCTCGTCGTCTCCGCGTGCGGGGGCACCGTGCGAGGAATCGTGGACCTCCCGGGCGCCGTCGCCGCCGCGCGAGTCGCCGGCCGCCGCGATGCGATGCGGGGTGTCCTCGGGGTCGACGTCGTGCCCGTCGCTGCCCTCGTCGTCATCGTCGGGCTCACGCTCGAACCGGTCGCCCTCGCGGCGTGCAGCGGCCGCGAATTCATGGTGAAGACCAGGACGAGCAACAACAGTGGACTCGACCACATCAACAGGTGCGACGTCCGTAGGGTGAATCGTCGCGGGGTCATTAGCAACGAAGGATAGAGGTAGTTGAGAACATTCGCCGGTGCCGTTGGTCATCCGAGGAGATGGGCGAGGGCGAACACCTGCAATTCTCGCTTGAGGGTCGGCACCGAGGAGTGGTCCGAGCGGGCGAGTTCACCGAGTCCCACGCCCGCGAAGACGCATTGATAGGTGAGTCGGGCGAGGCGTTCGTGGGGCCCATCGCGCAACGCCTCGAGTCGAGTGAGCAGCGGTGACGACGTCGGCGCGACCGGCGCGACGTCGTCGAGGGAGGTCGTGGCGACGCGCCCGGCCTTTTCCTTGAGCAGCCAACGACGCAGTCGACTGCGCAGGGCCGAGAGGATATCGGGCGCGGCGTAGGGGCGCGACTGGCCCGCCCAGTCGCGGATTACATCACTCAGGAGCGATACCGCGATGGCCACACTCTCGTGGGGTTCGTCGACGATGCCGCGACCAAATCGAAGTTGTCGGCACACGCTGACGACGCCGGGCAGGAGGGTCTGTAGGAGCGCCCGCGCGATCAACTCGTCGTCGGCCTCGACGAGGAGTGCTTGGACGATGCGCGCGCGATCGAGCACGCTGCGCCCTGCCCCCCGGTCCAGGGCCGTGACCACGTCGAAGAGGTCCTCGGCGTCGCGCAGGGCGAGGGCGTCGTGACGGGATCGGAGGCGCGCGCAGGCGAGTCGCGAGGGCTCACCGCGCCCCACGCAGCGCCAGTCGGTGCGGAGTTGGCTGAGGTAGTCGTGTGTCAGGTTCATGACGATGAGTCCAGTGCCGCGGGGCCAGAGCGGTACGCGCGAGCGCGCAACGTTTCTTACTCACATCGCGGCACACAGTGGCGTGGCGCTCAACGAACGTCGGTGGTGGTGGCGTAGGCTGAGGGCATGGACCTCGAAACCTTCTACGAGAGCAACGAAGCTCGACGCGAGAGCGCTGAGTTCGAATACGGGGACGACTGGACCGACGCGCAGGGCAATCACTACGAATTGTCGTGGGTGGAGGCGACCGGCGAGCTCTATCTCATGATCGAACCCGACGCCTCGATCACCGAAGACGCCTTCGGTGACTACTATCCCGTGTCCGAGCCGGTGAGCGAGATGACGGTGGTGATCATCGCCCAAGTCGCGAACCACGAGCACCTGGAGTCGCTGCTGGACGGGTGGGACGAAGCCATCGAACGTCCCAATTCACTGGAGTGGCTGCACCAGCGTTTCCCGACGCCGCCGAACCACGCGTCCTAGAGGTAGGGCGATGACGAGTCGGCCACTTGGCACAGTCGTCGCAACGCGGGCACGAGGTCGTGCAGGGGAACCCGCTGGGCTTCGCCAATCGTGGTCATGAGCGGGTTCCAACTGCCGTCGCTCGAAGTCGCCGCGGCGGCGGCCGGGGTCCCCTTGAGGAGCTCGCCCATCGCCTGACCCTGGAGGTCGTTTCTCTGCGCGGACGTCAGCCCCTTCGCCTCGCTGCGCACTTGCAGGGCGAGGGCCGCGTGCACGAACTTGCACGACGCGCGCGCCTGGGCGATCGCCGAACCGCTACCGCAGGCGCTCAGGAGCAATCCGGCGGCGACGAGTGGGGCGACGACACCGAGTCGACTTAGCCGAGCCACGAGTCGGCGGCCTGGAGGAGGTAGTCACTCACGCCGCGTCCGCGTTCGAAGACCTCACACAGGGGGTCCTCCCCCTTGGCGACTTGCGCGAGCGAAATGGCGCGGCGCGCCACGATGGAGATGCGCCGCTCACTGGTCTCGGTGGGGGAGGCGAAGGAATCAGTCGCCGTGACCTCGAGGGGCATCTCCAGGCCGCCCACCGGCGCGAGGTCGATGGCGAGGCGCAGCAGATCGGGGCCGTGGGGCATGGGGGGCAGGCTCCAGGTCAGCACGAGGGGGAAGTGGAACTCGTCGGGTGGATCGACGTCGTCGGGAAGTCCGAGCACCGCGTCCTCGAAGGCGAGCAGCGTGCGCGGGTCGACGTCGAGTTCGATGTGCAGATCCACGGGACCGCCACACCCGTCCTCGGGGTGCAGGTCCACCTCCCACGCTTGACGCAGTGAGTAAGTCTCGACGAAATGGCGTTCATCGTGTACGTGAAAACCGTGAGTTACTGCGTGATCTTTAAGGTCTGCTACGAAACCAGCGACGTCAATGGCGGCCATTAACTCTCAGGTTAGCCTTCGTTACCGCTACCGTGGACACGTGCCAACCAACTTGCTCGAACCCCTTCGCCAGTGTGCACTCGAAATTCGTGAGGCCGTCGTGGGTCACCGCGGCCGGGGTTATTCGGGGGCGCGCGAGACGCAGTACCACCTCGATCTCGTCGCCGACGAGGTGGCCCTACGGGTATTGGGGGCCGCGGGCTTTCGGGTGGTGAGTGAGGAGTCGGGGATCAGCGGGTCCGGTGACTTCACCGTGGTCGTGGACCCCATCGATGGCTCGACCAACTGCGACCACGGTGTTCCTTTTTACGCGACGTCATTGGCCGTGTTGCGCGGTGATGAGCTCGTCGCGGGCCTGGTCATGAACCAGGCGACCGGTACGGTCTTCGAAGCCGAGAAGGGGGCGGGTGCGCGGCGTGACGGGGCCACGATCTCACCCAGTGGTCAGACCGAGGTCGGACGATCGATCATGGCTTTTTCGGGCCTGCCCTCGCGTCATTTGGGGTGGGCCCAGTACCGCGCCCTGGGAGCCGCCAGCCTCGAGATCTGTCTCGTGGCGGACGGCTCGCTTGACGTTTACGGGGTGGCCCAGCATTCCACCCTGCATCCCTGGGATTACTTAGCTGGTCTCCTGATTGCCCGCGAAGCGGGCGCGACCGCGGCGGATTATGGCGGTGCGTTGCTCGACACCGCTGACGCGGTGGTGCGCCGTCCGGTATTTTGTGCCACGGTCGAACTCCTTGACTTCATGTTGTCCGCGGGTGTCATCTGACGGTTGTTGTTTCGTCGCGGGCTCACCTAGACTGTCCCATTCGCGGGCGCTTAGCTCAGTTGGTTAGAGCAGCTGATTTACACTCAGCAGGTCGGGGGTTCGAGTCCCTCAGCGCCCACGAAGATTTTTCGCTCGAATGTGTGAAGGTCCGGGACC
>JAJZFO010000296.1 GCA_021805305.1 Actinomycetes bacterium
CTCCATCGCGATCTCCCTCGACGCCAGTGGCGTGCCGACGTACACCCCCGCGTCGACGTTCTTTGACCCGCCCCACACCCTGACCTCGGTCTCGTGCGCGAGCCCGTCCTACTGCATCGCCAGTGACGCGGCGGGCGAGACCTTCACCCTGCGTGACGGCTCGTGGAGTCCGGCCAAACTCATCACCAACCTGCCGCTGGGGGTGCGAGAGGTCCGTTGTGGGCAGTCGGCTCATCCCTACTCGTCGCTGGCGTGCGCGGCGATCATCGGTGATTTCCACGCGGTCTCGTTGCGTTCGTATCGCGCGTCGTGGACGCCGGTGTTAGCGCCCACCATGTTGACGTACGCCGTGAGTTGCACGAGTCGATGCGAATACCTCTCACCCGCGGGCCGCTCATCGGGTCTGGTGAGCGGCTACCTGCCCAAACTGCCCGTCGGCAGCATCGCGACCGACGTCTCGTGTCCCGCCTACACCACGCAGTGCGTGGCGATCGACAACGCCGGGCAGTCGTACGTGTCCCTCAGGGGCAAGTGGACCCTGGGACCACCGGTGGAGTCGGACCCTTCGCGGCAACTGTGGTCCCTCTCGTGCGCGACGATGAGTTTCTGCGTCGCCGTCGACATCCAGGGACACGCCTACATCTACAACGGGACGAGCTGGCGTGCGGGGGCCAAGGTGTCCAAGCTCGGTCTCTACGCCGTGAGTTGTGGCGCGACGTACTTCTGCGTCGCGACGGACCTCTTGGGAGGCGCTTTCGTCTACGACGGATCGAGTTGGCGCGCGACGGCCAACGTCTCGGGGTTCAACGTGCTCCACGGCGTGTCGTGCGCCAGTGCGAACACGTGCGTGGCCGTCGATTCGACCAAGGCCTACACGTTGACGGTGCCGACCGTGGCGACCAGGGTGACCTTCGTCGCACCGGCGCGCGGCACCAACGTGGTGGGCAAAACGGTGATCACGGTGAACGTGGCGGGCGCGCGCGCGCCGCGCGGCAGCGTCACGTTGTCGGCGGGGACGAAGGCCGATGCTCCTTCGTGCACGGCGACGCTGCGCGTCGTGAGCGCCACGACGTCGCACGCGCACTGCACCATCACCACGACGCGCACGGGCGCGACGCTCTTCGACGCCGCCTACAGCGGATCGTTCGGGTTCGCGCCCTCGAGCGCGCCGCCGTACCTTGAGGTGATCGGCGCGAAGTAGGCGCCCGGGGGCGCGAGCAGCGGTGAGATCCTCCCCGTCAGGTCGGCGAGTCGCTGGCGAGACCCTCGAGGACGTCGTCGGCGATCTTGGACAACGTCGCCACCTGCGCGGCCGAGAGATGACGAAAGAAGTAGTGCTGGACGTCCTTGACGTGACCCGGTGCCGCCCGACGAAGGGTGTCGCGCCCCTCGTCGGTCAAGACGACGTAGATGCCGCGCTGGTCGCTGGGGCAGGGGACCTTGACGACCAGTCCGCGCTCACCCATGCGCGTGATGTGGTGTGACAGCCGGCTCTTCTCCCAACCCAGTTCATCGCTGAGTTCGACCACCCGTCGCCGTCCATCCGCCTGGTCCGCGAGCGTCGCGAGCACCAGGTAGTCCTGATACGACAGACCGTGGTGCGCCAGGCCGCGTCCCAGGCGCGCCTGCAACTGCAGTTGCATCAACGACAGCCCCCGCCAGGCCCGTAACTGTTCGGCGCTGAGCCAGGGGGAAGATTCGCGCACCCGCCCAGCCTAGTCGATTCTCGTTGATATTTCATCTATTGCTGCTATACTTGTAGATGTATCAACTACCTCGAGGAGGATCCATGGCGACGACGCCCGCAGCATTCATCGGTCACGGAAGTCCGATGAACACGTTGGAGTACAACCGCTTCACCGAGGCCTGGTCCGTCTTCGCGGATTCCTTCGAGAAGCCCCGCGCCGTGCTGGCGATCTCCGCGCACTGGTACATCAACGCCACCGCGGTCACGTCGATGGCGACGCCGCGGGTGATCCACGACTTCTACGGCTTCCCCAAGGAATTGTTCGACTTCGACTATCCCGTCGCCGGCGACGTCGCCCTGGCCAAGCACGTCGGCGAGATCGTCGATCCGGTGTGGGTCGGACTCGACGACGACTCGTGGGGGATCGATCACGGCACGTGGTCGGTGCTCGCGCACATGTACCCCGACGCCGACGTGCCAGTCGTCCAGCTGGCCATCGACGCCTCCAAGCCCTTGTCCTACCACCTCGACCTGGGCGCTCGACTCGCGCCGCTGCGCGACGAGGGTGTTCTCATCCTGGCCAGCGGCAACGTCGTTCATAATTTGCGCGCGATCGATTGGGGTATCGGGGAGAAGGGCTTTGACTGGGCTCAACGATTCGACGACGACGCCCGAGCCATCATGACGGGTGAACCCGACGCGCTCGGCGACCTTGTGGATAGCGACGACTTCCGGTTGGCGGTGCCCACCCCCGATCACTTCTTGCCGCTGGCCTACCTCGCCGGCCTCGCGTCGCACGAGGCGACCGTGCCCACCACGTTCGCCGAGGGTTGCACCATGGGGTCGCTGTCGATGACCTCCTACGCGATCTGAGTCCCGTGGCTCGGGGACGCGCCGCCGCTGAAGGTCCGCGGGTCCGTAATGACGAGTCACTGAAGCGACGTCGTCGCGGGTAAGGGTGGCGTGACGCTAGAGACCCGATCGGCGTCGGATGATGCGCGCTAGGGCCGAATTGTCCTCGTCGCCGTGGCCCTCCGCGATGAGTTCATCTTCGAACTGCGCGGCGAGCGAGGCGACCGGGAGATCGGCCCCGGTCTCGTGCGCGAGCGCCAAGGCGATACCGAGGTCCTTGCGGTGAAGCGCCAGCTTGAATCCCAGCGGATAGTCGTCGTTGATCATTCGAGCGCTGCGGTTACTCAGGATCCACGACGCCGCCGCACCCCCGGACAGCGCCGCCACCACCTTGTCCATGTCGAGGCCCGCCGTGAGACCAAGAGCGATTCCCTCGGCGACCCCCAGGTAAGTCCCGGCGAGGATGACCTGATTGATGGCCTTGGCCCACTGGCCCGCGCCCAGGCCTCCGACGTGGGTGATCGTCGACCCCATGGCTGACAGGACCGGGTGCGCGCGCGCCACGTCGACGTCATCGCCACCGACCATGATCGAGAGCGTCGCGTTCAGTGCTCCTTCGGAACCTCCCGAGACGGGGGCGTCGACCCACGCGGCGCCGTGCGCCGCGATTCGCTGGGCGTAGTCGATGGTCGCGAGGGGCGAGATACTGGAGCAGTCGATGATGAGCGAGCCGCGGCGCAGGCCTTCGACGAGCGCACCCTCGGCGAAGAGGACTTCTTGCACCTGGGGTGAGTCCGTCACGCACAGGACGATGACGTCGCTGACGGCGGCCACCTCGCGCGGCGTCGACGCACGGCGTGCGCCGGCGGCGAGGGCGGCGTCATCGCGCCCCGGGGTGCGATTCCACACCGTGAGGTCGAATCCGGCGCGCGCCAGGTTGGCCGCCATCGACGCACCCATGGTCCCGAGTCCGATGAAACCCACCCGTTCAGTGGCTACGTTGGTGGTGGTGTCCACGCACTCTTCCTCTCGCTGGTCCCGATTCGCCCCCGCGGGCGTCGGACGCAGACACTCTAACGTCGGCGCCGTCGACTCTCCGAGGTGAGTGCCGAGCGTCGACCCCGAACGGAACTGACGCGATGATCGACCCCTATCGACGCCGCTTGGCGCTCCTCGTGGCGTCGTGTTACTTCATGGAGAACCTCGACGGCACCATCGTCACCACGGCGGCTCCGAAGCTGCGCGCCGCCCTCGGCGTGTCCTCGACCGCGATCGGCCTGTTGATCTCGACCTATCTCATGACCTTCGCGGTGGTGATCCCGGTGGGCAACTGGCTGATGTCGCGCGTGGGCGAACGCCGACTGTTCCTGTCGGCGATCGCGGTGTTCACCGTCGCGTCGATGCTGTGCGCCGCCAGCCACAACCTCGGTGAACTCGTCGCGGCACGGGCGCTGCAGGGGGTGGGGGCGGCCCTGATGGTGCCGGTGGGTCGCATCGTCGTTCTGGCCAATGCGAACAAGACCGACATCATGCGTCTGGTGGCCTATATCGTCTGGCCCAGTCTGCTCGCGCCCGCCGTCGCGCCCCTGGTGGGAGGCGTCATCGTCACCTTCGGCAGCTGGCGGTGGCTGTTCTTGCCCAACGTGCCACTGGGCGTTGTCGCCCTCGGGATCGGCGCCGTGATCATGGAACCCTCACGGCGCCGCGAGCAGCGAGCCATCACCCTTGATTGGCGCGGAATGGCCCTCACCGGCGCGGGCCTGGGGGGCCTCGTCTACTCGGCCTTCGTCGCCGGAGAACTGTCTTCCTCGTGGGTGCGCGTGGGTGTGCTTCTGGCGGCGTCGCTCGGGGTGCTGGTCGTGAGCGTCGCCTACCTGAGCCGGCGACGTGAGCCGTTCTTGGACGTGGGGGTCTTTCGCGTCACGACCTTTCGACAGTCACTACGCGGGATCGTCCCCTTCACCATGGTCGTGGGATCGATCCCACTGCTCTTGCCACTGATGTTCCAGGACCGCTTCGGCTGGAGTCCGATTAAATCGGGCGCGATCGTGCTCTTCGTCTTCCTCGGCAACGTGGTGGCCAAGCCGGCGACCACGCCGCTACTCAATCGCTGGGGTTATCGCCGGGTACTGGTCGCCGCGACCTCGGCGGTCACGGGCACGATGCTGTTGTTCGCACTGCTCAGCGCCACCACGCCCGTTGCGCTGATCGCCTTGATCGCCTTCGTCAACGGGGTGGTGCGTTCCATCGGGTACACGGGATTCTTGACCCTCGTCTACAGCGACGTCGAGGAGCGTGACATGGCGCACGGGACGACTCTCGCGGCCACGGTGCAGCAGGTCGCCACGGGCTTCGCCGCGTCGGCGGGCGTGGTGGCGCTACGGGTGGGCAGCGTGATCACCCACGGCGACGCCGTGAGCTCCCAGGGCGCCTACCGCATCGCCTTCGTCCTGCTCGCCGTACTCGGCGCCACCTCGACGCTCAACGCGTTGGCCATGCACCCGAGCGCGGGCGACGCCCTGAGGACACTGCGGGGCTCGCGTCGCTAACCCTCGGTGAGGGTACCCCCGGGGACGATGGCCAGTTCGGCGTGGTTGAGGTGAGTCTCGTGGTCGGGCGCGACCGACGGGATGAGGACGGCGGCGAACACGGCGAGCACGGTGCACGCCCCGAGGAAGATGAATCCGTGGGTGTAACCCGACTCGGCCGGTGCACCCGACGCGAGCGTCCGCGACGTGACGATGCTCGACATGACGCCGGCGCCCACGGCACCCCCGATGGTGCGGATGTTGGCGTTCATCCCGCTGGCCACACCGGTCTGACCCGCCGGGACCGCGCGGACGATGAGGTTGGACATCGCCGAGAAGGCGAGCCCGAGCCCGATGCCGAGCAGCGAACTCGCCAGATAGATCTCCCAGGACGCGTCGTGCGCGACGGCGAGCACCACGTACCCCGCGGCGGAGATCGCCGAACCGACGATGACCGCCGCCTTGGAGCCGAAGCGATCGGCGATCTTGCCCGAGTAGATGCCCACCAGGAACATCCCCAGGGAGAGCGGGATCAAGAAGAGTCCCGACGCCGTGGTCGTGGCGCTGAATCCGTAGCCCAATCGACGGGGGGTCTGGACGAACTCGGGCAAGAAGGCGAAGATCGAGTACATCCCGATACCAAAGAGGAACGCCACCACGTTGTTCGTCCACACGGCGGGCACGCGCATCATCTTCATATCAACCACCGGATCGTTGACCCGG
>JAJZFO010000287.1 GCA_021805305.1 Actinomycetes bacterium
CACACGTTGTTGTCGATGTCGGGGCCCACGGCCGACATCGCCCGGGCCTTCGCAACCCCCGTCGAAACGGTGCGACTGGCCGACGGCGAGCTACGGGCGCAGTTCGCGCGCGCCGCCACGCTGCCTTGGGCCCTGGCGATGGACGTGACCGCGGTCGCGGGACTCTCGAGTGTTGCCACCGCCCACTCACAACTGGCGATGCCTCGCCTGAGCCCACATCCCTCGACGCGTCAGTCCTCGCACGCGGTCGCCGTGGCGGGCACGTGCGCGTCGGCGCAACCCTCGGCGACGAACTCGCCCAACCCCGCGGGTGGGTACTCCGTGGCTCAGCAGGCGCAGATCTACGGACTCTCGAGCGCGTGGGCGGCGGGCAAGACCGGCGTGGGCCAGACGATCGCCCTCTACGAACTCGGCCAGTACGATCCGTCGAACACCGCGATCTTCTTCAAGTGCTACGGCCTCTCGCCGACGATGACCACGGTCAACGTCGACGGCGGCTCACCGGGTGGCTACAACAACGAGGCCACCATGGACGTCGAGGAGGCCGCCGCGCTCGCCCCCGGGGCGACCTTCGAGATCTACCAAGCACCCAATACCCCCACCGGCAACCTCGACCTCTACTCGCGCATCGCCAGTGACAACACCGCGTCGGTGGTGTCGACGTCGTGGGGTGACTGCGAGATCGACCCCGCCGGCACCGTCGCGGCCGAACAGGTCATCTTCGAACAGATGGCCGCCCAGGGCCAGACGGTGATCGCGGCGTCCGGCGACAACGGATCCTCGGACTGTAATGGCGTGGTCTCGAACGCCCCGGCCGTCGACGACCCGGCGTCGCAGCCCTACGTGACCGGGGTGGGCGGCCTCAGCGTGCCCGTCACCAGCCCCTTGAGCGAATCCGTGTGGAACGCCAACGGCGGAGCGGGCGGCGGCGGCACGTCACAGATCTGGTCGCGACCGGCCTGGCAGAAGGCGCCGGGCATCGCGGCGAGCGCCACCATGCGCATGGTGCCGGACCTCTCGGTCATGGCGGACCCGGCGACGGGCTTCATGAACTACAACACTCACAACGCCGCCGGCAGTTGTCAAGGCTGGTGCCCCATCGGCGGCACTTCGATCGGCGCGCCCTTGGTGGGCGCACTGGTGGCCACGGGCGCCCAGGTGTGTGGCGTGGCGCGACTGGGCTTCTTGAACCCCACGCTCTACAACCTCGCGCGCACCCCCGGCGCGTACAACGACGTCACGACGGGCAACAACGACCTCTTCGGCACCGGGGTCTACGCCGCGGGAGTGGGCTACGACATGGCCTCGGGACTGGGCAGTCCGAGCACCTCTTTCGTCAACGACCTCTGTCCGGCGCCAGCGAGCGCGGCCCGCAGCGCGCTCGTCTTCGCCTCCAAGCAAACGGTCGTGTCGACGCCCTCGCACTTCACCGTGTCGCTACGCGACACCAACGGCAACCTGGTGGTCAACGCGCCCGTCGTGGTGTCCGCCCAGGGCACCAGTGGTCAACTCATCATTGACGCCGACCGCACCAGTGTGCGAAACCACGGTAAGGCCCTCTACACGGTCGCGAGCGACCAGAGCGGTGACGCGTCCTTCACGCTGGAGAGCTCACTGCCGGGACCGATCACCTTGAGCGTCACGTACAACGGCACGACCCTCTTCAACAGGACCGTCGTGGTGCACCCGCTGCCAGTGAGCCAGCAGAAACCCCTCACCCCACGGATCACCGCCGTCGCCGCACGATCCAAGGAGATCATCCTGAGCGTGGCGCTGCCCGCGCCTCACACCCCCTTCGTGCAGGCATTGCAGGTCAGTATCGACGGTGGGGCCACCTGGCACTCCTACCCCGCGCGCTCGACGAGGATCGCGGTGACCAACCTCAAGGGCGGCATCGCGTACGTGCTGTACGTGCGCGCGGTCAACGTCAACGGATACAGCCCCGTGTCGGCACCCATTCGAGCGACCGCCCTGCACTAATCCAATTCTAAATATCGAGCCAACTAGGCTAGAAACGCACGTTCTCGAGTGAGGATCGACCCCAAGGCAAAGGACGCGAGTGAGGTTACGACGAACTACCCTGGTGGCCAACGTCGTCATCATCGGCGCCACTCTTCCCGCCGTCGCCCTACCCACCGCCGCCCCGATCGGTACGGCCGCCCCCGTGTACGAGTACGTGAACGCGGGCCCGACCACCTGGAGCACCCAGCCCATCAGCGATCTCTTCGGCGGACATCGCCTGCTCGGTGCGGTCCGCGCCGTCTCGGGCGACGGGGAGTTCGCCCTCGCCGCGAGGATCGACAACGGTGACCTCGGACTCTACGTGCGCAACGCCAACGGCACCACCTCCTATCGCGACGTCACGTCCCTGACCGGGGCACCCGCGGCCGCGACGGACCCCAACATCTTCCTTGACCCCTGGGGCAACGTCGGCCTCATCTACGTCAGCGCCCGCGATCGACTCGTGATGATCTCGACCGCGACGGCGCGAAGCCCACGCCGCGCCCACGTGACGACCAGGGCCGGGGCCTTCGGCTTTAACGTGACCAATCTCACGATCGCCACGCGCGTACCCATGAGCCCGAGCGTTCCGGCCATCTCCGTGTCGGGAACGTCGGCGCTGGTGGTCGATCGCTCGACCAAGGGCGGCGCCGTCACCATCCCCCTGCACTGGCTACAGGAATCGATTCCCCCCCTCATCGGAAACGCCACCAACGTCAGTGCCGCCACCGGCACCGGTCCCCTACTCAACGATCCGGTCACCTTTCCCTCCACCACCACCGCTTTCGCGGCCACCACCACCAACGGCCAGGTCGAATTCTTCGCCCAGAACGCCTCGGGTGCCTGGAGCGCGAGCGACCTCACCAGCCTGGTCAACGGCCCCACCAGCGTGGGTCCGTTGGCGGCGGCCTCCAACGGGATCGACCTCTATCTGGCGAGCCTCTCGGGGATCGGCCACGTGCAGCTGTTCAGCGTGGCCACCGCGAACGCCGCGGCCCTCGTCGCGAACGCCACCGCGCACGCCGTGGCCCACACCCGACCCCAGGCGGGAAAGGTCGCCAAAGTCTCACCCTCGTGGAGTTACAGCGACGTGACCAAGTTGATCGTCGGTTCGCCCGCGTGGGAGGGCCAGATCTTCCTCAGCGCGACCGCGACCCGAGTGGACGTCGCCGGTCGCGCGGCCAACTGGGGGGATCTCTACGACTACACCGGTCTCGTGGCCAAGTCGACGTGGACCTCGAGCGACGTGTCCCTCGATGCCAGTGCCACCAACTCCGTCGCCGGCGGGGTCACGGGGGTACTGGATGGATCAACGTTACGGCTCTTCGCCGCGAGCGCGGGCGCGATCTCCCAGGGCGGGGTCGGCGTCTACGCCATTCCGACGCCGTACTGGACCCGCGCGATCGCCGACGGGTGGCCGATCATCTCCGAGACGGGCGGCCTCGGGACACTCAGCGCTCCGTGGGTGGGCTTCACCACCGCGAAATCACTGACCGAGTCGCCAGACTTCTTAATGGGTCAAACCCTCCAACGCGCGAACAAGCGCGAGACGTGGCTCTCCTTCTGGACGGTCAGTGGCCCCCTCACGCCGGCGACCCAGACGACGTCGTCCTACTACAGCCACGGTTTTCTGGCCGGCCAGTGGGTCGCCCAGCAGATCGATCAATACCGCCTGCACGGGGTGAACGTCAAGCCCAACTGGGTCATCTTGGACCCCGAGGGGTTCCCCGACAATCACTCCGCGCTCGACGCACCCGCCGGCGCCACCCCGGCGACGATCGCCAAGCACAGCGGGTACTGGACGGCGATGCTCAACGGCTGGGCGTCGGGTCTCACCAACGTCGACCCGACCCTGCATCCGGGCTTCTACGCCTCACAGACCGAGTACCGCAATTACGACCTCGCCAATTCCCCCCTGCCCGCGTTCGAGGCCATCGCCTTCGGCGGCGGCGGGCCGGTGAGGATCGCGGGCTCCAACGGCTCCAACATCCTGGGCTACATCGCCTTCAACGCGACCTGCACCCCCACGTCCGCCCTGCGCGCCCAAGAACAGACCCTGCTCAATCCCCCCTGGGCCGGCCGATTCAACACCCTGCAGTTCAACGCGGGGGTCTACTGCGCACCGTAGTCCCGTAGGCTGAGCACGTGAGCGACACCCACTCTTCGAGCGATTCCCCCCAGGACCTACTGGCGCGACTCAAGCACCTCGCCCAGCCCCTGGTGGACTCGCTCGACTCTCGCCTGCGTGACCAGATCGACCATCGAGTGGACGACCGCGTGGACGCCACGTTGGCGTCACGCCTTTCGGTGATCGAACGCGCCATCGCCGATCTGGACCGCGCCGTCAGGGAACTCCAGGAGCGCGTCGAGCCGACGAGCTAACGCCGCGAGCGATCACGGCGGATGACGAATCGCACCGTCAGCACCGTCAGCACGATGATCGCCACGACGAACACGCCGAAGACGATGTCGAAGGCCAACGAGAAGGTGGTGGCGAGCACGTCGTCAGGCTAGTCATGTCACAACGCATCGTCAAAGTTGAGACGTGACGATGTTGATTGAGCCGACCCCCGAACTAGTCACCGACGTACTGCGCGGCGACCGTGCGCGGCGACCCCGACGCGACGACGACGCCGCCGCCGGACTACGGGCCCTCCTCGAGGATCACGCCTTCGACGTCGTCGGTCATCGCCCACTGACCGACCCCCTCACGATCTCGAGCGCCCACCTGAACGCTGGCGGCAGCCCCGCCGAGGCCACGACCTCGCCACTGGGACGCGCTCGCGGCGTCCTCGTCTCGATGGCTTTTCGACTCCTCGTGGCCCAGGTGCACGTGGCTGATCCCTACGAGGACGCGATGATCGCCTGGCGCAGCGAACACCCCCACGACGAACTGCTCGAGGGGCTCGCGCACCTCGACGAGGACCAGCGTGCTCGTCTCAAGGCCGACGTCACCTCTCACGTCACCACCCTCACCCGCGTCCTGGGGACGATTCCGAGCGGCTGGCGACCTCGGACCTCCCAACGCGTGCGCCAATCCTTCGCCGGCGCGCGCGTGTGCCTGCGCGACGTCATCGACCTCGTGGTCGGGTCCACGCACCTCGACGTGGCCAACGTCGCCCTCTTGGACATCACCACGTCGCCACTGGGAGCGGGTGCGGAGCGCACGATGAGGTACCACGCCCTGATGCAGACCTTGCGCTCCTCCGTCGTGCCACTTCGCACCTCGATCCTCTCGAGCGCGACCGGCGAGCTCTGGACCCTCGACGTCGATCACGAGTTGCTCATCCGCTCGGTCGACGACGTCGCGGCGGTGTTGGGCCGCCAATCATCGTGAGCGCCCTCGTGCAACGGCGCCTGAGCACGCGCGACCTCAATGAGCTCATCGACACGGCGCCGCTCGAGGTGGCGGAGGTGAGCGAGGAGCACCGCGTCAGTCTCACGAGTCGCTTTCGCGCCGTTCCGAGCGCCGAGCACCGACGGCTGGACGCGTGGATGATCGAGCAATCGGCTCGTCCCTCGCGACCCTTCACCTGGTCGCCGGCCACCGCACGCCGACTCCTGGGCAACAACGCACTGCGGCGCTGGTCGCGCGCCTCCGAGAGCCTCTTGGACGCGGTGCGCGACGAGGTGGCCGACCAGTTGTTGCGCGCGGCCTCGGGCTACGCGCGCGCGGGCTCCCTCGGGTACTGGCTCGCCGGGGTCTCGCACCCGGTCCTCGGGCTCATCACCGCCGAGGCCGTCAACTGGGCGACGCAGACCCTCGAGTGCGTC
>JAJZFO010000297.1 GCA_021805305.1 Actinomycetes bacterium
CACGTTGTTGGCGTACATGAAGGACGCCGACGCCCCCATCTGGGCGGGCGGATTGGCCAGACCGACGACGCGCACGCCCCGGTGCTCGACGACCTCCCCGGCGACCGTCAGTTCACAGTTGCCGCCACCGTCGGCGGCCATGTCGATCACCAGGGACCCCTCGCCCATCGCCTCGACCATGGCGGCACTGAGCAGGAGGGGCGCCTTGCGACCGGGTACGGCGGCCGTCGTGATGACGATGTCGGCGTTGGCCACTTCGCCCAGGAGGGCCGCCTGCTGCTGCGCCCTCTCCTCCTCGGTGAGTTCACGCGCGTAGCCGCCCGCGGCGTCCGCGGTGACCCCCAACTTGACGAAGACCGCCCCCGCGGACTCGGCCTCCTCCTTGGCGGCCGAGCGTACGTCGTAGGCGCGCACCTTGGCGCCGAGTCGCTTGGCCGTGGCGATTGCCTGCAGTCCCGCGACACCCACCCCCATGACCAGTACCTTCGCGGGGCGGATCGTCCCCGCCGCCGTCGTCAACAGGGGAAAGAAACGGTCGAAGTACGTCGCGCCCGCGAGCGCCGCGCGGTAACCCGACACCGTCGCCTGCGAGGACAGGGCGTCCATGTACTGCGCCCGCGAGATGCGCGGCAGGAGGTCGAAGGAGAGGATGGTGACCCGCCGATCGTTCATCGCGCGTACGACGTCGGCGTTCAGCAGCGGCGACAGGAACGAGAGGTGCGACGAGCCCTCGGGCAGACGCGCCACCTCCTCGAGCGTGGGCGCGTTGACCCGCAGGTTCACGTCACCCGCGGGGTCGTCCACGACGGTGGCCCCCACCTGGGAGTACGCGTCGTCACTGAAGTGCGCGAGAGCGCCCGCCCCGCGCTGGACCTCCACGGACCACCCGTCACCGACCAGCGCCTTGACGGCGTCGGGGGTGAGTGCGACCCGCGTTTCGCCCGCACGAGACTCCCGGAAGAGAGAAATTTTCATTCTCCTGTTTTAGCAGGCATTACCCCGCGCGCCCGGCGGACCACGCCCGGGTCCTTTGGCTGTTTTTCTCCCCCGTCGACGTGCGATGGCCGCGCCGAACGACTAGACCGGCCAGGTGGAAAGTTCCTACGCCCGCGTGGAGAGCGCCGTGGGCACGTGGACCGTGGAGGGCACCGACGACGGCCTCACTCGGGTCTACATGCCCCACGAGAGGCCGTTGCGTCCCTCCACGCACACCGCGCCGCTCGTGCGCGGCGCCGCGCGCCAGCTCGAGGAGTACTTCGCGCAGTCGCGCACCACGTTCGCGGTAGCCCTGGCCCCCGTGGTCGCCACGGCGTTCCAACACGACGTGTGGCGCGCGCTGAAGTCCCTGCCCTACGGTCAGGTGGCGACCTACGCCGACGTGGCGGCCCTCGTGGGGCGACCCCGCGCGGCGCGCGCGGTGGGTAACGCCAATCACGCCAATCCCTGGCCGGTGTTCGTGCCCTGTCACCGGGTCGTGGCCCGTCACGGTCTGGGCGGTTACGGCGGGGGCGAGGACCTCAAGCGATATCTGCTCGCGCTCGAAGACGTGGAAATAGACGGCTAGTCGAGTCGACGCGCGCGTCGGCGACGCCGCGGGACCCGACCCCGGTCAGTACCGGCGAATCTGCAGTCGCATGGTCGAACCGGACTCGACCGTGATGAAGCGGGCCTCGCCGCCGTGGCGCGCGACGATCTCGGCCACGATCGGCAGCCCGAGCCCGGTACCCCCCGACGTGCGAGATCGCGCGGCGTCGGTGCGCACGAAGCGTTGAAACAAGCGCTCGGAATGCGCGACGTCCACCCCGGCGCCGTCGTCGTGCACGCAGATCTCGGCCATGGGTCCGACGTAGCGCGACGAGAAGGAGACCTCACCCTGGGCGAAGCGCGCCGCGTTGTCGACGACGTTGCGCACCATCCGGCGCAACATGGCCGGATCTCCCCACACCCGCGTGGGCTGCACCCCCGCGGTCGAGATCGTCAGGGTGGTCAATTGACGGATACGCCGAGCCTCCTCGTCGAGGATCTCGTCCAAGTCCACCTCCTCGCGGCGCATCTGTTCACCGCGCTCGTCACTGCGCGCGAGGAAGAAGAGGTCGTCCACCAGGGAATCGATACGGCGACCCTCGCGGCGAATGGTGTCGGTGAACTCGACCCAATCGGTCTCGTCGAGGTGTTGGGAGGCGCGCTCCACCGTCGCCAGGAGCGTCGTGAGCGGACTGCGCAGTTCGTGCGACGCGTTCGAGACGAACTCCTGTTGGATCCGCGAACTCGTCTGGAGGCGGTCGAGCATGGCGTTGAGCGTCCGCGCCAGACGCGACACCTCGTCGTCGCCCCCGGTCTCGGGTACCCGGTCGCTCAGGTCGTGCGCCGCGATGGTGGCCACGCGACGGCGAATCGCTTCCACCGGCGAGAGGGTGAGCCCCACCGAGAACCAGACAATGGAGGCCACGATCAGCAAGAGCAGCGGTATCGCCACGACGATATCGACGAGCACCCGATGGTTGGCCTGCGCCAGGGACGGACCGTAGATGA
The DNA here is from genome assembly GCA_021805305.1 of Actinomycetes bacterium. The sequence goes on from JAJZFO010000297.1 coordinate 2,533, forward strand.
AACCGACCACCAGACCCTCCCCCAGTGGCGTATTGACGATCTGCGCTTGACCCAGCGTCAAGCGGCCCGCCAGGGGGCTCGTCTTCACCCACGGGAGTTGGTCGACGAGGAACTCACTGGCGGAGTGCACCGTCACCACTTCGTGCGAGATCACGGGGTAGCGCGCAATGGGTTGACTGGCGGCCCACACCTCACGATCGGCCAGATTGGTGACCTGCACGACGGCGTCGCCGCGCGAGCGCAGGGTCTGGGGGAGGTGCCCCGGTCCGAGACTGCGCGCGACGCTGACTTCGACCTGGGTCATCGCTTGATTGACGCGGCCCATCGCCGCGGTGGAATTGGAGTAACGGGCGACGAAGTAGATGGCCACGCCCGTGGCGACGAAGACCAGGGCGGTGACCGCGACGAAGATGAGGGTGAGGCGCGCGCGGATGGAGAGCGCGCGCCGCATCATACGGCGCTCGAGAACACGTACCCCACGCCGCGCACCGTCCTGATCCGCGAGGCCGTACCCGGGACGTCGAGTTTTCGGCGCAGGTAGCCGACGTAGACCTCGACCACGTTGGGGTCACCTTCGAAGTCCACGCCCCAGACGGCGTCGAGGATCTCCTGCTTGGTCACGGTGTGATCGACGCTCACCATCAGACACTCGAGGACCCGGAACTCGCGCGACGTGAGTTTGGCGACGACCCCGGCGCTCGACACCTGTCGACTGATCGTGTCGAGCGACACGTTGCCGATGACCACCTTGCGGCTCTGACCCCGATCGAAGCGACGCAGCAGCGCGTTGATCCGCGCCAGCAAGATGGACCACTCGAAGGGCTTGCGCAAGAAGTCGTCCGCGCCCACCTCGAGTCCCTCAATCTCGTCGAGGTCACCGTTCTTGGCGGTCAACATCAGTAGCGGCGTCGCGATGCCCGCCGCGCGGATCTCCACGCACACACTGAATCCGTTGCGCTTGGGCAACATCAGGTCGAGCATGATCAGGTCGAACGGCGACGCCAGCGCGCTCGTGAGACCGGCCTGCCCGTCGTGCTCCTCCTGCACCACGAAGCCCTCGTCGCGCAAGAGGTCCGAGATGGCGTGCGCCAGGTCGATGTCATCCTCGACGACGAGTATCCGACGGGGCGTCTCGCTCATTGCAGGTAGAGATTGCCGTTGGCGGATTCCACGATGGAGAGCGGGGCGAGGCCGTGCGGCGCGGGTCCCGAGATCACCTGACCGGTGGCCACCTGGAATTCGGAGCCGTGACACGGGCACACCAGCACCTTGGCGGAGGGGGCGTAGCCCACTTGACACCCGGCGTGGGGACAGACGGCGTCGTAGCCCACGAACGTGCCCTTGGACAGTTGCACCACGATGCCGGGGTCGCCCGAGGAGGGGATCGTGAAGGACGCCGCCGAACCCACCGGCACCGAGGCGGCCGGACCGAGCAGGGTGCCCGAGGTGCCACCGGTGCCCGTCGCACTCGCCGGGGCGCCACCGCCCGCGAGCGTGGGGGACGAGGACGTCGAGCCCGACACCGCCGACGATTCGAGGTGCCCGACCTCGGTGGTCAAGAATCCGGTCACCACGGCGGCGCCCGCGACGACCGCCACGGTCGTCGAGCCCAGCACCACCGAACGGCGGTCGTAGGTCTTGATGGCGACGGGCGTCACCTGCGCCGGACGCTGGTGCAATACCGGACAACTCGCCATCGCGCACGACTGATTGGACAGCGCCTTGCAGTGGCCCCGATGAAAGTTTCCGCACCACGTGCGTACGTTGTCGAAGGGGACCGCCACCAGCGCGTCGGCTTCGATCCCGGCCTGCTTCGCGGCGCTGCGCGCGATGAGGGCGTCCGCGCTGAGCCGTGATCCGCCCCCCGCGATGATCAGGGGCATCCAGGCGAACAAGAAGACGATGTCGGCACCCGTGAAGTAGGGCTTCGAGTGAAAGCTGACCGCGAGGAAGAGGTTGAGGCTGAGAAACGCCCCCGCGGTCGCGGCGAGACGGGTCTTGAGCCCGAGGAGCGTGCCCAGGCCGATGGCGAGTTCACCGTAGGCGATGACCCAGCCGATGAGGGCCGCGTGGGGCAACATCGCGTGCAGGAGCGAATGGATCGGACTCAGTCGCGCGGCGCCGGCCATCTGGGACTGGATCGACGACGGCGAGGTCGCGCGAAAGAACGACGGGTCCGCGAGTTTCTGCAGACCCGCGAAGGCGAAGGTCGCCCCCAAGAACAACCGCAGGGGTAGGAGCGACCATTCCGAGAGCGCCCAGGCGCGCGCCGGCAGTACCGGCGCGAACCGCGACGGAGGAGTGGGGTGACGCGCCATTCCTGGATTCTAAACTGCTGCTAATTAACAGCGCGCCGTTCCTCGCGTCTGGGTAAGGATGTCCCCGTGATCAGCGCGTCCATCATCTCATTCATCCTGCACGACATCCATTCCTTGCCCGGGCCCCTGGTCTACGCGCTGGTGATGCTCCTCGTCTTCGGCGAAGCGGCGCTCTTCGTCGGGTTCGTGCTGCCGGGTGAGACCACGGTGCTCGTCGCGGGGGTCGTGGCGAGCCAGGGCAACATCAACATCGGCGTCCTGTGCGGGCTGGTGGTGGTGGCCGCCGTGGTCGGTGACTCCGTGGGCTACGCGGTCGGCCATCACTTCGGCGATCGGCTCCTCGAACTGCGCGTCCTACGCCGTCACCGTGAGGACTTGGACGCGGCGATCGCGGGCATGCAACGCCGCGGCCCGGTGTACGTCTTCCTCGGACGCTTCACCGCCTTCTTGCGAGCGGTGATGCCCGGTCTCGCCGGGATCTCCAAGATGCACTATCGCCGCTTCTTGATCGCCAACGCGCTCGGCGGGCTGATCTGGGGCGTCGCCTTCAGCCTGTTGGGGTACTTCGGGGGATCGCAGCTCGCCCGCATCGAGAAGTACTCGAGTTGGGCGTCGATCGCGCTGGTCGTCGTGCTCATCGTATCGGTGCTCGGCGTGCACTTCCTGCGCCGCGCCGCGCGCCGGCGCCGCCACGACGCCGACCAGGGCTAGCCGCGGCGCAACGCGGGGGGGAGCTCGTCGTCGACCAGCACCCACGCGCTGGCGCGGCGCGCGATGAGGCCGCGCGCGTCGCGCAGCGGTCCGACACCGCGCACGAGCGACCGCACGTGGACCTCGTCGACGCCCGAGCGCGGGGCGTCGACGAGGTCGTCGAGTTCGACGTTGACGCAGGAGCGCAGTCGCGGACTCGCCGCGCGCGCGTGC
>JAJZFO010000336.1 GCA_021805305.1 Actinomycetes bacterium
CGCCGACGCGTTGGGCGTGTCGCACGCGCGCGGCGGTCTCGACTGGGGTTCGGGCAACGTCGCCGGGGGCTTCGCCGTGCTCATCGTCGTCGGCGTACTGGCGCTGGGGCGACGGGAACGGTCGCGCGCACGCTGACGTTAGGCTGAGGACGTGCCCGCGATCTCCGTTGACAACCCGTTAGAACTACCCAAAGTCGTCGCCGTCACGGGCGCGGACCGACCGCGTCGGGTCACGTCGATCACGACCGCCCCGCGCGGACTCGAGGGCGAGGGGTTCCCGGTGCGTCGGGCCTTCGCCGGCGTCGACCCGAGTGACTTGGACCCGTTCATCCACATGGACCAGATGGGTGAGATCGACTACGGACCGGGCGAGCCCAAGGGCACGCCGTGGCACCCGCACCGCGGCTTCGAGACCGTCACCTACATGATGGAGGGCACCTTCTTGCACCAGGACTCCATCGGCGGGGGCGGCGTCATCCAAGACGGCGCCACGCAGTGGATGACTGCGGGCGCGGGCATCTTGCACATCGAACGACCCCCGGACGCCCTGATCGACTCCGGCGGTCTCTTTCACGGCATCCAACTCTGGGTCAACCTGCCCGCGCGACTAAAGATGACCAATCCGCGCTACCAGGACATTGGTTCGCGCGAGGTGGCGCTGGTGACCAACGAGAACGGCGACGCCATCATCCGCGTGATCGCGGGTTCGCTCGGTGAACACGTGGGTCCGGGCTCGACGCACACCGCGATCACCCTGGTGCACGTCACGCTCCTGCCCGGTGGACAGTTGGTGCTGCCCTGGAATCCCCGCTTCAACGCCCTGACCTACGTCCTCGCGGGACGCGGGACCGTCGGTACCGAGCGACACGCCGTGGGCACGGGCCAAATGGCGGTGCACGTCGACGGCGACGTGCTCGTGCTCTCGGCCGACGAGACCCAGGATTCTCGCACCCGCGCCTTCGAAGTCCTCGTCTTGGGCGGTGAAGCGATCCGTGAACCGGTGGCCGCCTACGGGCCCTTCGTGATGAATACCCGCGCGGAGTTGCAGCAAGCCTTCGAGGACTACCAGGCCGGGCGCCTCGGCCAGATCCCGGCCGACCACATCTAGGGGACTACCGGAACCGCGTGGCGAGGTAGAACGCGCTGAACAACGCGGCCAGGCCCAACACCAGGTACCACGACGACGTCGAGCCCGGCAGTACCTGCAGATAGTTGAGGGTGATCACCAGCACCCCGAAGAGCATCAGGTCCAAGAGGACCCAACCGAACCAGTGCGGTGAATGGTCGTGCGACACCTGCTGCTTGGCGGTCACCCGACCCCGTACGTGGGGGTCGACGTAGCGACCCACCGACTTCGCCGCCTTCTTGGATCCGGAACTAGCCATGCGACCGATGCTAGTCAACGCGCCGGCTCAGCCCTTGCCGTGGCCGTTACCGGGGCCCGTCGGTGCGACGGTCGTGGTCGTCACCGCCGTGGTGGGCGTTCCGGAGGTACCGGTCACCCCCGTGACCCCCGTGGCGCCGGTGGTCCCGGTGGTCCCGGTGGTCCCGATGACACCCGTGGTGCCCACGCTCTGGCAGTACTGGATAGTGATCGTCGAACCGTAGGGGGCGGAGAAACCGGGGTGCACGCTCTGGGTCACCACGGCGCCCACCTGCGCGGTGGTGCACAAGTTGGCCGGCGCCACGTCCTCCACCACCACGAAGCCCGCACTCTGCAACAACGACTGCGCCGTGGTGCTGGTGCGGCCCAGCAGGTACGGGACCGTCGCCGGGCAGCCCCCCGACGAGGTGATCAACTGGATCGACGTCCCCGAGGTGACCTGGGCCCCGGCGGCGGGATTGGTGCCCACCACCAGTCCCTGGGCGTAGGAGTTCGAACAGTGCGACGTCGGCGTCCCGCTCACGGTCAACTGGTACGAGCCCAAAGCGTTGCTGGCCGCGACGGCGGTGTCGCCGGCGACGTTGGGCACGGAGAAGGCGCCGTTCTGGGGGAGCACGTAGAGCACGACCAGCGACTGTTGCTTCACCGAGGTCCCCGCGACCGGCGACGTGCACAGCACGACGTTGGGGGCGCGCTGGGCGACGCAGCCCGACGTCACGTTCTGCACGGTGAAGTTGAGGTTCTTGGCCTTGAGCGCCAGTTCCGCGGACTGCACCGACTGGTTGGTCACCGCGGGCACCACGACCGGCGGGATCAATTTGCCCTTGGACACGTAGAGCACGACGGAGGAACCCGACGTGATCTTGGCCCCGGCCGCGGGCGCGGTGCGCACGATCTTGCCCAGGGCGACGGTGGCGGAGTTGATCTGGGACTGGGTGATCCGCGTCGCGCTGATTCCTCCGGTGGTCAGCGCCGCGGTCGCGGTCGCGACGTCCTCGCCCGCGAGCGACGGCATCACCGACAGGTTGTTGTTGCTCGAGAGGGCGAAGTACGCGCCCACTCCCGCCGCCACCAGGACCACGACCACCAGGGAACTGATGAGTCCCGCGTTGGAGCGGCGCCGGCGGACCCGGACGTCGCGGCGCGGCCCGGGCAGCACCGGCACGGCCTGGGTCCGCTCGCCCGCCTCGACCTTCTGCACCATCTGCGTCGAATCGTTGCCGTAGAAGGCCCCCACGGCGCCCGCGGCGTGCACCGGTTGACCGTCGACGAAGCGCAACAGGTCCGCGCGCAACTCGTCCGCGGTGGGGTAACGCAAGTCGGGCGAGCGCGACAACGACTTCATCACGATGGCCTCGAGGTCGCGGGGCACGGCCGCGTTGACCTGCGTCGGCGGGGTCACGACTCCGTGGACGTGCTGGGTCGACACCTCCAGGGGCGTGTCACCGACGAAGGGCGGTCGGCCCACCAGCATCTCGTACATCACGACACCCAGGGCGTAGATGTCGGATCGTCCGTCTACCGCCGCCCCCTCGGCCTGCTCGGGTGAGAAGTAGGTAGCGGTCCCCATGACCAGACCGTCTTCGGCGAGGTGGTCCTCGCTCGACATCGCCTGCGCGATGCCGAAGTCCGTCACCTTCACCTGGGCGTCGGCGGTGATCAAGATGTTGCCCGGCTTGACGTCGCGGTGGACCATGCCGTTGCGGTGGGCGTAGTTGAGGGCGGCGGCTACCTGCGAGGCGAGTTGCGCGGTGCGTGAGGCGGTCAGCGTGGTGCCCCCCCGCAGTACTTCGGCCAGGGACCTCCCCTCGACCAGCTCCATCACGATGAAGTAGGTTCCCTCGTCCTCGCCCCAGTCGAAGACCGGAACGATGTTGGGGTGCGACAGTTTCGCGGCGGCCTGGGCCTCGCGGCGGAAGCGTTCGACGAACAACGGGTCGGCGCTCAATTCGGGGTAGAGGATTTTCAGCGCGACGGGACGGTTGAGTAGAAGGTCCTGGGCGCGATAGACCATCGCCATGCCACCACGCGCGATGAGGTGAGTCACCTGATAACGGTGATTATAAAGGCGGGCGTCCGCGACGGGCTCCATACCCCTAATAGCCTACGCCCTCTGGCCCGCCTCTCACCACGTTCTTACTCAGCTGGCGCACGTGGAGGACGTCCCGGTGGCCGGTTGTCCGGCCTGGATGGCCAGGGCCCCCTCGATCAGACACTTGACGATGGGTCCGGCCACCGTGGCCCCGTAGTTCGACTTCGGTTGGTAGGGCATCATGACCGCGACGGCCACCGTCGGCTTGGACGCCGGGGCGAACGCGATCATCCAGTCGTCGGTCTGGGTCAAGTTGCGCTCCTGGGCGGTACCGGTCTTGGCGGCGACTTGGTCCTGGGGCAAGAACCCCACCCCCGAGGCGGTGCCGAAGACCACCACGTTGCGCATCAGGGGCACGATGAGGCCGGCCTGAGCCGCGCTAAGGGGCTTCTTCCAGACCGAATCGACGTACTTCTTGATGACGGTGCCGTCGGGTCCGACGATGGAGGACATCAGGTGCGGCGTCATGATGGTGCCCCCGTCGGCGACCCCCGCCGCCACGAGCGCTTGCTCGAGCGTGGTGGAACGGACGTTGCCCTGGCCGATCGCCGAGTAGGCCACGAAGGGGAGGTTGTACTTGAGACTCGCGACCGAGGGGAAGAGCGCGCTCGAGATGATGGGGCGCCCCGCGGGCAAGTCGAGCGGGGGCGTGCTGTTGTAGCCAAAGGCGTCGGCCGCCTTCACCAGGTCGGGCGCCCCCAGGTCGAGCCCGATACTGGCGTAGCCGGGGTCGCACGAGACGGGCAACATGATCTGCACGGTGCCCCCGCACGCACTCCCGCCGTCGTTGTAGAGCCGCTTGTTCGACGTGGGCGGCACGATGAAGGCGACCTTCGGGTACGACTTGGTCAAGAGGTCGGGCCGGTACAACGTGGCCGCCGCCGTGGTGACGATCTTGAACGTCGAACCCGGCGGGAAGATCTGCTGGGTCGCCAGCAGCCCCAGCGGCGGGAAGCCATTGGCGTTGTTCTTGGCGTACTTGTTGTAGTACGCCAGGGCGGTGCTGTAGCTGGGCGAGGCGAGGTACTCGGGTTCGTAGGTCGGATTCGAGTACATGGCCATCACCGCCCCCGTCTGGGGCTCGAGCACGACCGCGGCGCCGTCTTGCCCGCCCATCGCCACCTGGGCGATCTTCTGCAGCGCCGGGTAGATCGTCGTCTGCACGTTGTCCGCCGAGGTCGTCGGGGCGAGGACCTGCTCGAAATTCTGGGCGGGTTGCGTGTGCGCGGTGAGTTCGCTGTTGTACTCCTCCTCGAGTCCCCAGGTCGCCCCAGCGAGGGCCGGGGCGACGAATCCCACCACGCCGGCCGTGAGGGCACCGAGGGGGTATTCGCGCTGGAACACCGTTCCCGAGGATCCCACCGGCAGGGAGTCCGCCAGAATCGTCCCGTCGGCGCCCAGGATCTGCCCGCGCGGCTGGGAGGACGAGATCGTGTTGTTGCGGGGATTCTCGGCCGACTGGGCCAGCGCGGGGGCGCGGAAGTATTGGACGTAGGCCGATTGGGCCGCCACCACCACGAAGAGCAGGAGGATGAACGAGGCCAGCTTGGCGAGTCGTCGCGACACGGCTAACCCCGGCGCGTGGTGGTCGTCACGGAGTGGCGCACCGTCGTGGTCGTGACGCGAGGCGCCGTCGTGGTCGTGGTGGGCACCACCCCGGATGACTGGCTCGTCACCCAGAGGCCGTGCAGGTACCCCGCGTACCTCAGCGCGGAGGCGATCGAGGGTTCAGGGATCGTCGCCTTCAGTGAGGCGAGGGCCGGGGCCTGGAGTTGTTGGGTCAAGTACGTCGTACGCGCCGCGAGGCGCGGTTTGTACCACAGCACCCCGTTCGGCTGTCCCTCATAGACGCCAATGTACTTGCCGCTGGGCGCCAAGTAGTAGGTCGAGTAGGCGTACCAGTGCATGAGGTAGAAGAACCCCGCCACCACCACCGCCACCAGGAGCAGTCCCGCCCCCATTCGCCACGACGGGCGCGCGCGCGACCGAGGGGGGCGACTGGGCACCGTCGCCGCCACGGGGGGCGGGGCGGAGGTCATGGTCGTGTTGATCGCGCGCGAGGGTTCGTGCGCCTCGTCGAACTCCAGGAGGACCGCGGTGATGTTGTCGCGCCCCCCGGCCTGCTTGGCCGCGTCGATCAGCGCGGTCACCGCGTCCTCGAGTGGTCCCGGCGCGCTGGCGAGTTCCGCCAGGAGACTGGGTTCGAGCTCGTTGGAGAGGCCGTCACTGCAGAGCAGGAGCCGGTCGCCGGCCTGGACGTGCAAACTCATCACGTCGATCTCGATGTCGTC
>JAJZFO010000045.1 GCA_021805305.1 Actinomycetes bacterium
GTCGCGATCTGCAGTGCCGCGGGCGAAATGACGTTCGGTCGACTCGAGGAACTCTCGGCGCAACTCGCTCACGCGCTGGTCGAGGACTACGGCGTGGCGCGCGGTGCGCGCGTCGCGGTTCACGAGGCCGCCAGCGCGAACGTGCTGGCGCTCAACGTGGCGTGCGCACGGGTGGGGGCGTTGTTCGTCCCGCTCAACACGGCCTACACGGACCGTGAGGTCCTTGAGTTGCTCGACGACTGCGAGCCCGTACTGCTGGTGCGCGAGGCGGCGCTCGCGACGAGCGTGGCGCGCGCGACCCTGGGTGAACTGGTGGACGCCGCCCGGGATCGCCCCGGAGTCTTCGGCGACGAGGTCACCGACGAATCGACGCCGGCCGCCATGCTCTTCACCTCGGGAACCACGGGGCGTCCCAAGGGGGCGGTGCTCACGCAGGGGAACCTCGTGTTCGGCTGCGTCACCCTCACGCGGGAGTGGGCCATCGACGCCGACGACGTCCTGGTGCACGTGCTGCCCCTCTTCCACGTGCACGGACTCTTCGTCGCGGCGTACTGTGCGCTCGCCAGCGGGGCCAGTCTGCGGCTCCTGGGCGGCTTCGACGTCGATCGGGTGATCGAGGCGTTGCCCGCGTCCACCGTCTTGATGGGGGTGCCCACGCACTTCACGCGCCTCTTGGGCGACGAACGCTTCGACGCCGCGGTCACCGCCTCGATGCGACTCTTCGTCTCGGGCTCGGCACCGATGCTCGTGAGCACGCACGAGGAGTTCTTCGCGCGCACCGGCCATCGCATCCTCGAGCGCTACGGGATGACCGAGACGGGCATGATCACCTCCAATCCACTGCGCGGAGAACGGCGCGTCGGCACCGTCGGCACGGCCCTGCCCGGCGTGGCGGTGCGCGTGGAGGGCCCCTCGCCGGGCGTCGTGCAGGTGCGCGGGCCCAACGTGTTCGCCGGCTACTGGAAGCGACCGGACCTCACCGAGACGGAGTTCACCCCCGACGGGTACTTCATCACCGGTGACGTGGGAGTCCTCGACGCGGACGGGTACCTCGAGATTGTCGGACGCGAGAAGGACCTCATCATCACCGGGGGGCTCAACGTGTACCCCAAGGAACTCGAACTGATCATCGACGCCTTCCCCGGGGTGTTGGAGTCGGCGGTCGTCGGGGTGCCCGACGCGGACTTCGGTGAGGTCGTGACGGCCGTCGTCGTGGCGCACCCCGACGCGCACCTGGACGTCGACGACTTGCGCGAGCGCGCCCGGGCGGCGATGGCGCCGTTCAAGGTACCGAAGCGTTTCGTCGTGGTGCCGGCGCTGGCGCGCAACACCATGGGCAAGGTTCAAAAATCAGAGATTCGCCGGGACCTCGCAACTCGTCCGCCGCGCTAATCGAGGGCGGCGGCGGGGATCCGACGCGACGCCACCAGGACGTCGGACGCCACCATCTCCAGTGTCACGCGCGTCCCGATCTCGAAGCGGTTCGCGTCGCTCGAGCCCACGTCGGTCTTGAGGACGACGTCGGCGAATCCGACCTCGAGACGAGTGCTCGCCCCGAGGAAGACGCGGTGTTGGACGACGCCGTTCCCGGCGTCGTCGGGCCGCACGCGGACGTCCTCGGGGCGCAGGAGGGCGTCCAACGCCCCGACGTGGCCGGCGAGGGGCGCGCCACGAACCGCGACGTCGCGATCGAAGATCACCACGTGCTCACCGCGGCGGTCCACCGGCACGCGACTGGAGACTCCGACGAACTCGGCCACGAACGCGCTGGAGGGGTGGGCGTAGAGCTCGGCGGGGGTGGCGATCTGCTCGACGCGTCCGCGGTTCATCACGCAGACCCGATCGGCCAGGGAGAGGGCTTCCTCTTGATCGAGCGTGACGAACAGCGTGCTGATGTTCAGGCGTTGTTGGAGGGCCCGGATCTGATCGCGCAGTTCGCCGCGCACCTGAGCGTCGAGGGCCGAGAGGGGTTCGTCCAGGAGGAGGACCCGCGGTTCAATGGCGAGGGCGCGCGCCAGCGCCACGCGCTGTTGCTGGCCACCCGAGAGCTGGTGGGGGAATTTCGCGGTGTGCTCCGCCAGACCCACGAGGTCGAGGAGCTCGAGGGCGCGTCGACGGCGCACGCCCGCGCGTTGACGTCGCAGGCGCAGGCCGAAGGCCACGTTGTCGCGCGCCGTGAGGTTGGGGAAGAGCGAGTAGCTCTGAAAGACCATGCCCATGTCGCGTTTCTGCGCGGGCACGCCCGACACGTCGACGCCGTCGACGCGGACCTGACCGGTGTCGGGCCGTTCGAAGCCCGCCACCATTCGCAGGGCGGTCGTCTTGCCGCACCCGGACGGACCGAGCAGCGCGACGAACTCGCCCGGCCGTACGTCGAGGGAGAAGCGGTCGAGGGCCCGCGTCGGGCCGTAACTGCGCGTGAGTTCCACGAGGGCGAGCGGCGCGCCGGCGACGGGGGCGTCGGTGGTCGCCGCGGCGAGGGTGAGGAGGTCGTCGGTGGTCAACGTGAGGGTCCTTTGGCGCGTCGGTGGGTACGGTCGAGAGAGACGATGAGGGTGAGGACTAACCACATGACGAGGAGGAACATCATCGACACCGCGGTCACGACGTGGGGGTCGGTGGAGGAGGAGTTGTAGATCCACACGGGAACCGTCGTCCACAGGTCGAGTTGAGCCATGGTGAACTCACCGAAGACCAGCGCCAACGTGAGGACCGACGCCGAGAGCAGGGCCGATCGGAGATTGGGGAGCACCGCGCGCCACAGGGTGGCGATCCAGCCCGCGCCGAGGGAGCGTGACGCCTCCACCAGCGTGCGCAGGTCCAGGGCGCCTAGCCCCGAATCGAGTGAACGGTAGACGAAGGGCATGGCCAGTATCACGTACACCGCGGCCAGTAGGTAGGGCGACGACGAGATCCATTGGTAGGGGCGCGCCGCGTGGAGCACGCCCAGGATCAAGACGATGGGGGGGATCACGATCGGCAGCAGCGTGACGACTTCCATCACGCGACGAAATCGTGGGAGTCGAAGGTGCACGTAGATCACGGTGGGGACCATGAGCACCAACTCGATCGCCAGCGTGACGACCGAGAGTCGAAACGACAGACCCACCGCCGCGGCGAAACCCGGTTGGGCGGTGATCTGGGTCAGCGGGGCGAGCGAGAAGTGGCCCTGGATGTTCTGGAGCGCGAAATCCAGCGCGGCGTAGATGGGAACGATGAAGTAGAGCGCGGCGACGAGGAGAACGAGGCCGCGGCCCCAGCGCGGCGATCGACGCGGTCCTCGGGCGGTGCCCGTCACGGGGGCGGTGATCGCGAAGGGTTCGACGCCGAGGTCGTCGCCGAGGTCGAGCGGGGTCACGGGCGCAACCATCGCGACGTACGCCGTTGGAGCAGGGCGTACCCGACGACCGAGATGAGCAGGATCACGATCATGCCCAGGCCGAGGGCGTACCCGACGTTCTCCTGCCCCGAGATGACGTTGCCCTGGAGGATGGAGCCGATTTGGAGGGGAGTGAGGGCGATGGTGCCACCGGTGAGGGCTTCGGTGGTCGCGTAGGCGGAGAAGCCACTCCCGAAGAGCAAGAACATGGAGCCGAGCACCGGCGGGGCCAGCACGGGCAGGCCGACGTGACGCCAGTACCGCCACTTCGACGCGCCGAGGTTGGCGGCGGCCTCACGCCACTGCGGACGCAGCCCGTTGAGGGCGGGGGTGATCACGAGGACCATCAGGGGGACTTGGAAGTACAGGTAGACCAGGGCGACGCCGCTGAACTTATAGAGGGTCCAGCCGTGGTCGTAAGGGTTCAGACCGACGCGGCCGAGCCACGCGGTCGCGACGCCGGCGGGCCCGAGGGACGCGACGAACATGAAGGCCAGGTTGACGCCCCCGAAGTTGGCCAGGACGCCCGACGCCGCGGCGACGAGTCGCCGGAACAGTTCGTGATCGGACTGCGCAATGGCGTAGGCGATCACGGTGCCGACGACACCGGGGATGAGGGCGGTCACGACGGCGAGTTTGATGCTCGTCTCGAAGCCCAGGAGGTACTGGCCACCGTGGGTGATCACCTTGATGTTGTTCAAGGTCGGTTGGCCCGTGCGGGTCTGAAAGGCCAGGGTCGCGATGATGTAGGTGGGAATGCCCAGACCGACCCCGACGTAGACCAGGAAGGGCAGGACGGGCAGGAACGTGCGAACGCGACGACGCATCTCCGACGTCGCCGTGGCGCGTCCCTCGACACCGCGAAGGGAGGCCGCGGTGTCGAGGGACGAGGTGAACGCCATGGTGCTGCGCCTACCGGATCAACCGGCGGCACCGACCTCAGCGGCCCAGTGGGCGGCCACGACGGCCTTGGCCGCGGCGAGCTGGGAGAGGGTCGGGTACTTCGTGGCGCCCTGGGGCGCCGCCGGCAGCAACTTCAGGTACGACTGGTCGACCGTGCCCGCCTTGGTCATCGCCGCCAACTCAATGGGCCGCGCGTAACCCTGCAGGAACAGGTTCTGACCCACGGTCGAGTACAAGTACTCCTCCCACAGTCGAGCGGCCGCGGGGTGCGGTGCGTCGGCGGTGATGGCCTGGGTGTAGTACGCGGCGTAGTTCGCGTCGGTGGGGATGCTGACCTTCCACGTCTTGAGGGTCGCCTGAATGCCGTTCTGTAGGTAGTCCCACCAAATCAGGATCGGCGTGGTGCCCGACGCCGCGGTCGCGGCGCTGCCGCCGGGGACGAAGTTACCGATCTTGTTCAGGTTCGCGAAGTACTTGATACCGGGCTCGATGTTGTTGAACGAACCACCATTGGCCAGCGAGGCGGCGAACACCGCGCCGAAGGCGGCTCCCGCTTGGGTGGGGTCACCGTTGATGCCCACTTGGTTCTTGTACATCGGGTTGGTCAACTGGGCGAACGACGTCGGGCACTTGGTGACCTTGGCGGTGTCGCACCCGATCGAGACGTACCCGCCGTAGTCGTCGAACCAACGACCGGTGGGACTCTTCGTCGCCGCCGGGATCGAGTTCCACGTCTGGACCTTGTAGGGGGCCAGCAGCTGGGCGTTCTCGACGGCGTAACTGGTACCCACGTCCAAGACGTCGGGTGCCGCCGCGCGGCCCTTATCGTTCATGACGGCCGTGATCTCGTCCTGACTGGAACCGTTGGGGTTCTCGTCGTTGATCTTGATGCCGTACGTGGCCGTGAAGTCTTTCATGATGGCGCCGTAGTTGGCCCACCCCTGCAGCGGCAGGGTGATGACGTTGATCGAACCCTCGGCCTTCGCCGCGGCCACCAACGCCGCCATCCCCTTCGCTCCCGACACGGACTGCACCGTGGACCAATTGGTCGTCGAGGACGCGTGGGCGGAACCACTGGTGATCGAGACACCGATCGCCAGCGAACTCAGCACACCGGCGGCTGCGGCCACCTTCAGTTTGTTCAACACTCGTACTCCTCCTGAATTTGAGCACCGCGGTGGTGACTCCCAGCGAACTGTAGAGAGGCTGGGTAATCCCGGGGCGACGGATGTCCCGGCAACGCGTGACGGTTCCTCCAACGACGTGGAAATCTTTGGCGCCTCAGAGTGAACGGTCGGTGACGATCGCACCAAAGAGTTGCGACACCGAGTCGATGACGAGGTCGGCGCCGTGTTCGCGGAGCCGAGCGTCGTCGTCGGTGCCCGTGCGTACACCGATCCGCCGACCGGCCCCCGCGCGTACCCCGGCCGTCATGTCGGCGGCGGTGTCACCCAGGACCGCCAC
>JAJZFO010000315.1 GCA_021805305.1 Actinomycetes bacterium
GGTAGGCCGCAAGGTTCATCGCGGCACCCATCAGCAGTCCGCCCGCCGATCCGCCACGCGCCGCCAGTTGGCGCGGCGTCGTCCAGCCGTCCTTCACGAGGTGGCGCGCGACGCTCACGAAGTCGCTGAACGTCGTGGGCTTCTGGGCCAGTCGGCCCATCTCGTACCAGGAGCGGCCCATCTCGCCACCGCCGCGGACGTGGGCGATGGCGAAGAGCACTCCGCGCTCGAGGAGGGAGAGCCGCAGCGAGGAGAAGGTGGGGTCGATGGAGATCTCGTAGCTCCCGTAGCCGTAGAGGACCAGTGGCACGGGGGTGCGCGCACTGATGTTCCCTTCGTCGTCGACGTCGACGACGTCGCGACGCGCGACCACCGACACCGGGATCTGGACCCCATCGCTCGCCTCGACCCAGAGTCGGCTCGTGACGTAGGCGTCGGCGTCGTAGCCACCGAGCACCCGCTGCTGCTTGAGGACCGTCATCTCCCCGGTGCGCACGTCCACGTCGGCGACCAGGCGCGGCGTGACCATCGAGGTGATGGTGACGCGCAGCGTCGCGGTGTCGAACATGGCGTTGGCCGAGAGCGCCACGGTGGTCGGGGGGTGTCCTCCGTCGACGAAGCGCGCCCGGGCGAGCAGGTCGGGGCCGAAGGGGTCCTCGCCATCGAGCAGTGGGGCGATGCGCACGGCGGCGCAGCCGTCGTGACGTTCCGAGATCGCGAGGAACGTGGAGAACGCGTCGACGCCGTCGAGGCGTTGGCCCGGCCGGTGCGCGATGAGCTCTCGCCACGTCGCCTCCGGCGCGTCGACACGTCGCGCCAGGAGACGAAAGTCGGTCGCGTCCTCGTTGGTGACCTTCAGCCACCAGCGGTGTCCGTGGAGGTCGCGGAAGTGCTCGACGCCGTACTCGACACCGTGACGGCGCGGCTCGACCACGGTGAGGTCCGCCGTCGGCGTCATCGCGTCGAGGTAGTACATCTCCGAGGTCGACGACGAGGACACCGACACCAGGACGACATCGTCGTCGCGGCTGCGCCCCACCGAGACGTTGTACTGCGCGTCGTCCTCCTGCAGGACCAGGACGTCGTGGTCGCTCGGGGTGCCGATCTCGTGGCGCCAGAGCTGCCAGGGGCGCATCGCCTCATCCACTCGGGTGTAGAAGAAGTGGCGACTGTCGCCCGCCCAGGCGAAGCCGTAGTAGACGTCCTCGAGGACGTCCTCGAGCGGCGCCTGGCCGGCCAGGGGGCGCACGCTCACCCGGTGGCGCTCGTCACCCTCGAAGTCGGTCCCCACCGCCACCCACGTGTCGTCGGGGCTGATCGCCAGCACGCCCACCGAGAGGAAGTCGTGGCCCTGGGCCTCGACGTTCTCGTCCAGGATCACCTGTTCGTCGGCGAGTTCGACGTCGGGGGAGATCTCCGGAGGGCTGTCCACGCCCGGCGTGACGCGCAGTCGGCAGCTGATCGGGTAGTTCAAGCCCTCGCGGGTGCGCTCGTAGTACCACCACTGCCCGCGACGCACGGGCACCGAGATGTCGGTCTCCTCGATGCGCGACTTGATCTCCTCGAAGAGCTCGGCCTCGAGGGGGGCGAGGTGGGCGAGTTCGCGCGCGAGGTAGGCGTTCTCGGCGCGCAGGTGCGCGAGCACGGCCTCGTCGTCGCGCTGGTTGAGCCAGTAGTACGGGTCGACGCGGGTGTCGCCGTGGCGGACGATTTCGTAGGGGCGCTGTGGTACTCGGGGGGCGGACGGCATGGTTCTACTCTGTCAGATGCCGAGAATTCTTACGGCAGGATCATCCCATGAGTTACTAACATGACCATAGGGTTAATCCCACGAAGGAGAACCATGACCGTCGACAACCTGGATTTCAGTCGCTACCAGTTGGGCTGGTCCGACGAGCAGATCCCCGTCTTCAAGCCGAAGAAGGGCATCAACGAGGCCATCGTCCGCGAGATGTCCGGGATCAAGTCCGAGGAGTCGTGGATGCTCGACTTCCGGCTCAACGCCCTCAAGCGATTCGAGCGCAAGCCGATGCTCGAGTGGTTCGCCAATCGGATGCCCGACCTCGACTTCGACGATATCTACTACTACATCAAGCCCACGGAGAACCGCGTCGAACGGTGGGAGGACCTGCCCGACGCGATCAAGAACACCTACGAACGACTCGGCATCCCCGAGGCCGAGCGCAAGTACCTCGCCGGCGTGACCGCGCAGTACGAGTCCGAGGTGGTCTTTCACCGCAACCGCGAGGACCTCGAGCGCCTGGGCGTCTTGTTCTGTGACATGGACACCGCGGTGCGCGAGTACCCCGAATTGGTGCGCAAGTACTTCGGCACGGTGATACCCCCCAACGACAACAAGTTCGCCGCGCTCAACTCCGCGGTGTGGAGCGGGGGCTCGTTCATCTACGTGCCCCCCGGGGTCACGGTGGACCAGCCGCTGCAGGCGTACTTCCGCATCAACACCGAGAACATGGGCCAGTTCGAGCGCACCTTGATCATCGCCGACGAGGGGAGCCAGGTCCACTACGTCGAGGGTTGCTCGGCGCCGGTCTACTCGACGGACTCCCTGCACTCCGCCGTGGTCGAGCTCGTCGCCCTCAAGGGCTCGCGCATCACCTACACGACGATCCAGAACTGGTCGAACAACGTCTACAACCTCGTCACCAAGCGCGCGCGCGCCGAGGAGGAGGCCCACGTCGAATGGATCGACGGCAACATCGGCTCGCGCCTGACGATGAAGTATCCGAGCGTGTACCTGATGGGTCCCAAGGCCTCGGGCGAGGTGCTGTCCGTGGCCTACGCCGGGCCGGGGCAGATCCAAGACGCCGGCGCCAAGATGGTGCACTGCGCCCCGGAGACCACGTCGACGATCATCTCCAAGTCCATCTCGAAGGACGGCGGGCAGACGACCTATCGCGGTCTGGTGAAGGTCGAGGAAGGGGCGACGGGCGCCAAGGCCTTCGTGCGCTGCGACGCCCTGCTGCTCGACGAGCAGTCGATCTCCGAGACCAAGCCCTACATGGAGGTGGGCGAGCAGGACGCCTCCATCGGTCACGAGGCCACCGTGTCGAAGATCGGTGACGACCAGTTGTTCTACCTCATGAGTCGCGGTCTCACCGAGACCCAGTCCATGGGCATGATCGTCAACGGCTTCATCGAGCCCGTGACGCGCACCCTGCCGATGGAGTACGCCGTGGAGTGGTCACGACTGATCGAACTGCAGATGGAGGGTTCGATCGGTTAGGACCTTCGTCGCGGGCGCCGCGGCCGGTCCTCGCCTCGGGCGTGACACAATGGAGCCAACATGGGAATGCGTGAGGAATGCAAGCACTTCCAGAGTCGTACCTACGCCTCTGGTGAGGTGGCGCGTTTCTGCGTCCTCGGCAACGCACCTGATCAACCCTGGAGTTGTCCGGAGAACTGTCTCACCTACGAACGCCGTCTCGCTGACGTGGGTTGGTCACACGGTTCACTGGCGCGCCGACCCAACGTCGAGGAGCCCCCGGCCACCGACGTGCCCCTCGAGGAGCGTCGCGACATTCTCAACGCGGCCAGCGAGATCATCGACGCCGTCGCGCCCGAGCTCTTCGAGGAGCGTCGACGGGTCTTGGAGGAGATGGAGAGGAAGCAGCGGCGCGGGTGGAGATTCTGGCGACGCTGATCGTGTGAGGCGGCCGCTCACCATCGGTCGCTGCGGCCCATTACACTCTCCTAGCCCCCCGTTATGACCACCTTCACCGACTCCGCACAGTTGCACCTGGACGCTCTCGCGAGCGCGGACGCTCGAAGAGGGGCGTGGGACGCCTTCGCGACGCTGGGCCTGCCCACCACCGCCGACGAGGTCTGGCGCTACGCGCCGCTCGGGGAGTTCGATCTCGAGAGCTTCACGCTGGTCTCGTCACGCGCGACCCCCACGCTCAGCCCCCTGGCTCAGGCGCTCGGCGAGCGCGCGGGTCTGGTCGTGCGTCTCGTCGACGGGTACCTCTCCTCGGTCGAGGGCGACCTCGCGGGGGTCGGCGTGGACTCGGTAGAGTCCGGCTGGTCGGGCAACTACGACTCGGACGCCTTCTCCCTACTCAACTGCGCGCTCGCGCCCGCCACCGTCGTGGTGCGCGTGGCCGAGAACGTCAGCGTCGCCGCACCGATCGTGATCGTCCACACCGTGACCTCGGGCGCGGTGTTCCCCCAGGTGAGGATCTCGCTGGGTCGATCGTCGCGGGCGTCGGTCGTCGACTACGTCGACGGCGGGCGCGACGCACTCGTGGTCCCCTTGAGCGAGTACGAGCTCGCCGAGAACTCCTCGCTGGAGTTGAGCACGTATCAGCGACTCGACACGAGCGCGTGGCACTTCGCGCGTTCGACCGCCTACCTCGGGCGCGACGCGCGTCTACGCCAGTCGGTCATCTCGATCGGCGGACACTACAACCGTTCGCGCAACGACGCCGAGTTCCTCGCGCCGGGAGGCGAGAACGAGCTGCGCACCACGTTCCTGGGTTCCCAGGACCAGGTGCACGACTTTCGCACCCGCCAGTTCCACCACGCGGGCCGCACGCGTTCGACCCTGCTGTCCAAGGGCGCCGTCGCCGATCACTCGCGCTCGGTCTACACCGGCCTCATCGAGATCGACAAGGGGGCCAAGCGCACCGACGCGCGCCAGACCAATCACAACCTGCTGCTCTCGCCGCACGCGCACGCCGACAGCGTGCCCAACCTGGAGATCCGCGAGAACGACGTGATGTGCGCGCACGCCTCGAGCGTCGGTCCCCTCGACGAGCTCCAGCGGTGGTACCTCGAGTCGCGCGGGGTGGCGCGCGACGACGCCGAGCGTCTGATGATCCAGGGATTCTTCTACGAGATGCTCGCGACGTTGCCGGGCGACCTCGCCGACGTCGTCGAACGCGATCTGGGCGAGGTCCTCGGGCAAGTGCGGATCGTGACGCCGTGACGACCATCGACATCGGCACCCTGGAGGACTACGTCCACGGTCAGGCCGCGCAGGTCCGCAGAGACGGGCGCGTCCTGGTCGTGGTGCGCATCGAGGACGACGTCTACGTGCTCGACGACCGTTGCAGCCACGAGGACTTCTCACTGGCCGAGGGTGAGGTGGACGTGGCGACCTGCGAGATCGAGTGCGCCCGGCACGGGGCGATGTTCCAGCTCAAGGACGGCGAACCCACGTCGCTCCCCGCGACTCGGGCGGTGGCCCACTACGACGTGGTGCGCGAGGCCGGTCGACTACTGGTGGTGGTGAGTTGAGCGTTCTCTCCATTTCCAACCTCCACGTCGACGTGGCGGGCAAGCAGGTCCTCAAGGGCTTCGACCTGACCATGTCCTCTGGTGAGGTGCACGTCATCATGGGTCCCAACGGATCGGGGAAGTCGACCCTGGCGCACGCACTCGCCGGTCACCCCGGTTATCAGGTGCGAGAGGGTTCGGTGCGGATCGACGGCGTCGAACTCCTTGATCTGTCGCCGACCGAGCGGGCCCGACACGGGTTGTTCCTCGCCCTGCAGCACCCGATGGAGGTTCCCGGCGTGCGCCCGCTCGACATGCTCGCCGCCGCGGGCGCCTCGCGCGAGGACCTCATGGGGCGGATGCGCGAGGAGGCGCGTCGGGTCGAACTGCGCCCCGAGGTCCTCGAGCGTTTCCTAAACGTCGACCTCTCCGGGGGCGAGCGAAAGCGCGCCGAGATGGTGCAGCTGTCGATCCTGCGGCCGAAATTCGCCATG
>JAJZFO010000005.1 GCA_021805305.1 Actinomycetes bacterium
CCAGCCGTGGGTGAACTTGATCCCCGCGAGTTGGGGGAAGGTCTTGAGGAAGTGGGCGGCCAGGGTGGCGTAGGTCTCAGCATTGAACTCGTAGTCGCGCTGCACCTTGCCGCGAAAGTTGTAGATGGCGTCGTAGCCGCCCCACAGGATGCAGCCGTCCTGGGTCAGTCGGTAGTAATGGAACTGGTTGCCCGCGTCCGCGACTCCTTCGCGGTGGTGCCAGCCGATGCTCTCGCGCTGGGCGTCACTCAGGGGCTCGGTGACCAATTGATAGTCGAAGACCGGGACCACGTACTTGCGAGCTCGACGCACCAGGGAGGGAAAGACGTTGGTCGCCAGGGCCACCCGCGAGGCGGTCACCGCGCCGTAGGGGGTGTGCACCCGCACCCGCGTCGCGACGTCCTCGAGGCGCAGGACCTTGGAGTTCTCGTAGATCGTCACGCCCAGCGAAAGGCAGGCGCGCTCGAGCCCCCAGACCAGACGCGCCGGGTCCACCAGCGCTGTGCCGTCGGGGTCGAAGATGGCCCCTTCGTAGAGGGGGGAGTGGATCCTCGCGCGCACCTCGTCGCGGCTGAGCACCTCGACGTGGTCGCCCATCTCGTTGCGCAGGCGCGCCTCCTCGAGCATCCCTTCGAGTTGCCAGGGCTCGAGCGCCACGCGCAGCTCCCCGGTGCGCTCGAAGTCGCACTCGATGTTGTAGCGGCGGATCGTCTCTTCGATCTCGTTGAGGTTCTGTCGGCCGAGTTCCTCGATGAGCGCCATCTCCTCGGGGAAGCGACGCATGCCGTTGCCGAAGCCGTGGGTCAACGAGGCCGAGCAGAAGCCGCCATTGCGCCCCGACGCTCCGGCACCGGTCTCGTACTGCTCGACCACCACCACCACGCGAGAGGGATCGCGCTCCTTGGCCAGTAACGCGGTCCACAACCCCGTGTAGCCCGCACCCACTACGCACAGGTCCGCCTCGACCTCACCGATGAGCGACGAGCGTGCCTCGGGCTCGAGCGGATCCGAATCGAGCCACCAGAGGTCGGGTTGCAGTTCGCTCAAATGGCGCAGAACAAAGGAGTTCTTCTCGTCCATGGAGCCAGCCACCGGCTGGGTCACCTTCTCTCACTACCACCTACGAGCACCGGACGGCACCGCGTTCCCCGTTAGTGTACCGGGGGCCCGGGGCTCGATCAGGGACGTCGCAGGGTGCGCGCGCGCTCGAGCTGGACGGGCCACTCGATGTACTCGCCCAGGGATTCGGCGGCCTGCAGCGCCCAGCGAGGGTTGCGCAAGAAGGCGCGCGCCAGTAGGACCGCGTCGCTCGCCCCCTGGCCCAGCACCTCCTCGGCCTGCGCAGGCTCGGTGATCATGCCCACCGCCGCGGTGGCGATACCCGTCTTCTCACGGATCGCCTGGGCGAAGGGGACCTGGTATCCCGGCCCCAGCGGAATGCTCGCGCTCGCCACGTTGCCGCCCGAGGAGACGTCCACCAGGTCGACACCGGCCTCCCGCAGCATCGCGGCGAGCTCGACCGATCCGTCGATGTCCCAGCCCCCCGGCGTGTAGTCACTGGCCGAGATGCGCACGAACACCGGCACCGCCTCACCCACGCGCGCGCGCACCGCGTGCACCACGCGCATCAAGAACCGCGCGCGGTTGTCGAGTGAACCGCCGTACTCGTCGTCGCGCACGTTCGACAGGGGCGAGAGGAACTCGTGCAGCAGGTAGCCGTGGGCCGCGTGGATCTCGACCAGGTCGAAACCGGCGTGCAGCGCCCGTTGCGCCGCAGCCGCGAAGTCCTCCACCAGTTGGTCGATCTCGGCCACGCTGAGCGCCCGCGGCTCGGGGTATCCGTCGAAGGCGATCACACTGGGTGCCACCGCCGTCCAGCCGCCCTCGTCGGATGTGGCGATGAGGTGATCGTCCCAGGGGCGCATCGTCGAGGCCTTGCGCCCCGCGTGGGCGAGCTGGATACCCGCCACCGTGCCCTGGGAGTGGATGAAATCGGTCACGGTGCGCCACGCCTGCACCTGTTCCTCGTTCCAGAGTCCCGGACACGCGATGGAGATGCGCCCGGACGCAGTGACCGCGGTGGCCTCCGCCATCACCAAGCCCGCGCCCCCAGTGGCGAACGAGCCCAGGTGAACGAGGTGCCAGGGGCCCACGACCCCCTCGTGGGCGGAGTACTGGCACATGGGGCTCACCCAGGCTCGATTCTTGAAGGTGACGCTTCGCAGGGTGAGGGGGGTGAACAGACGGGTCATCATTGCCTTTCGATGGGGTGCCTCGTGAGGGCGCGCCGCGCGCCGTGTGAATCTTAGAGAGACGCTCGCGCGCGTCGTTCACGTCGCGCGCGTGGGCTCAGCGCGTCACACGCCGCCCGCGGGACCGTCCACGGGCAGGCGCAGCACGGACCCGGCCGAACTCACCAGGATGGTGGCGCGATAGAAGCCGGGTCGCGGCGGCGTCAGGCGAATGAAGTAGGTGCACGTCGTGCGGGCGGGCACACTCTGCGCACAGGCGGGCGTGGCCGCGCTGAGGATGAAGTGGCTGACGGTGGTGGCGCTCTGCCACAGTGACACGTCCTGGCTCCGCGGCGTGGGATTGGTCAGTTGGTAGGGCAGCGTGGGTGTCTGATCGGGGAAGTCCAGACGCGAGGCCGATGCGAGGAGTTGGCCCACGCGCGGAGCGTCGTTGATCAGTACTTCGCCGAAGTTCGACGGTCGACCCGCGCCACAGTGTTCGACGTAGGTCAGGTCCAGGCGAGTGAGGGTACCACTGGCGTCGGCCGCGAGGTCCCAGATCTGAAAGCTTCCCGTGAGACGACTGCATCCGGTCGGTCGACCCGGCCCGGTCACGTCGATCCCGGCGAATCCCGCGCTGCGCGAGGACGCCCGCTGCAGGTTGGTGTAGTTGCCCACGCCCAGGGACTGCCCCGCCACCGGGTCGAAGCTGAAGGTCGAGCGGGCGGCGCCCCCCGTCGGCCCGACCGCGAGGAAGACTCCCGACGTGTTCGCCACGATGCTGGACCAGTGCGAGGCGAAGACCGTGGAGACGCCATTGGCGATGAAATCACCCTTCTCCGAGAACGCCGACACGATCACCCGATCACTCGGGGAGGTCGGCGACCGTTGAGACGAACTCGCCCCCGCGATGCCCGACGCCGCCGCCAAGACGGTCAACACCATCCCCAGCGCCCAGGTGGACGCGACCTTGGAGGGCATCGGGACCCCTTTCTTTGACCTCGCCGGGGTGCGACGTGCGCCCCCGACACGACGTCGGATCGAGCCGTGACTCCTCATGGTAACGAGCACGCGCCGCACCCCAAGCCCACGAAGACGCCGTGCGCGGTGAATTGATGGGTTGTTGGGATGGCGTAGGGGCCGCTGTGTGCTGACGCGATGAAAGTGGGTCGCGAGTGGAGGATGAGCGTGCCGAGACTATCGATACATCGACGTCTCACGTCGATCGTCGCGGGTGTGACCCTCCTCGCCCTGGGTGTCGTTCCCGCCTCCTCGGCCCGGGCCACTACCTCAACGAGCGCGTGGCGGATCACCGCGGGACCCCTGTCGGGCGTGAGCTGGTACGCCGCCACGTACGCCCTGGGTCGCTTCGTCGTCGTGGGTCACGGCGACCAGAGCGCGTCGTCGACCACTGGCGTGGCCTGGGTGCGACACCCTACCCCTAGTGGATCTTGGCAATCGGTCGCCTACGGCGCGGGCCGATTCGTCGCACTCTCCTCACTCGACACGGGACTGGGCGAGATCACGTCGCGCGACGGCGTGCACTGGTCGGCGATGACCGGCCCGCCGGGGGAGTGGACGGGCCTGACGTACGGCGCCGGACGCTTCTTGGCGGTCAGCGCCCTGGGGCAGCTCGACACCTCGATTGACGGCGTGCACTGGACGAGCACCTGGACGCGATCGCAGTTCTTGCTCAATTCCGTGACCTACGGCGATGGCCGATTCGTCGCCGTTGATTCCGCCGACGGCGACGCCCTGGTGTCGATCGACGGCGTGCACTGGAGTTTCTACACCATCACCACGCCCCAGACGCCGTGGTTCGCCGTGACCTACGGCAACGGCGTCTTCAGCGCCTTCAGCCCCGACGGTCAAGCGGCCACGTCGACACTGGGCTACACCTGGGTCACCCATCGCGTGGGCTCGGCCCAGCAGATGAACGCCGCGACCTTCGGGTGCAACACCTTCGTGGCCACCGGCCAGGCCACGGGACGCACCAATAACGTCCTGACCTCGCATCTCGGGACCTCGTGGAGCGCCACGCCGGTGCCGACCGACCCCCTCGCCGACTGGACGGGGGTGGCCTACGCCAACGGCCGGTTCATCGCGGTCAACACCGCGGGGGGCATCGCGACGCTCAACATGTCGGGCTACTGCGGGGCCACGGTCGCCACACCGCCGCGCGACGTCTCGGGCAACGTGGCGAGCGGCCAGGTGTGGACGTATCAGCATCCGCCCCTGGCCCCCGGCGGCGCCCCCGTCGACGGCTACCTGGTGACGATCACCGACGGTCGACACCAGTGGTCGTGTCACGCGCCGGTCTACTACCAGCCCAACTGCATCATCCGAGGTCTCGCGAACCACCACGTCTACATCGTGACCACCCAGGTCCACAACCGCTTTGGTTACTCCGCGCCGAGCGATCCCGAGTGGGTCATCCCGGTGGCGCACTGGTCGCTGCAGGTATCGAGCGTGGCACCGTCGGTCCTCGCGAGCACGCCCCTGACCATCCAACTCACCGGGGTCATCGCCAACGCCGAGGGCATCTATCCCCAGAGCCCGGTGTCGGTGCACGTGGGCGCCCGCGTCGAGACCTGCGTCCCGAGCCCCTTCGGGGAGTGTCTGATCTCGGTCGATCATCCGCCGCTCGGACACGTGGCCCTGTGGGCGAGCTACACCGGCTACGGCGTGACCTACCGATCACCCACCAGCTACGTCAACGTCACCTCGGCACCCTGAGCCCCACGGGTCGGGACCGCGAACACTCCGTCGTCGATCGGGGGGCCACACGACGGCCCCGCGACTACCCGCGTGAGCGATATCTCGTGCCAGACGTCGACGACGTCAATGGTCGGGCTGGGGAGATTTGAACTCCCGATCTCTCGGCCCCCAGCCGAGCGCTCTAGACCAAACTAAGCCACAGCCCGCGAAGTATCAATGTTAGCCGCTCCGCCCCGCGCGACCCGGTGCGCCGCGCCAGTGTCGCCCTAGCCGCCGGCGACGGCGGTCACGACTTCGACCACGTCGCCCGCGCGCACCAGCGTCGCCTCCCAGCTCGAACGTCGCACGATCTCACCATTGATGGCCACCGCGACGCCGCGGGGTTCGATACCCAGGTCGGCCAGCAGTGACGCGACGTCGATCGGCGCGGTTGCGTCGTGGGAGAGGCCATTGACGATCACGCCGTCACCTCACGCACGAACTCGAGCGTCCGATTCGCCCACAGGGGGGCCAGGGTGACGCCGTGGCGGTAGTGACCCGAGGTCCACGCCCAACGTCGCTCACGCCATCGTTCGAAGAAGGGCTCGAGATCATTCGACGCGGGACGCAGACCCACGCGCGTCTCGTACAGTGAACACGCCTCGAGAGCGGGCACCACGTCGAGCGCGTCACGCAGGAGGCGCTGGAGTTCTCCCACCTCGACCAACGGGCCCGAGCGCTCCTCACTCGACGCACCCAGGACGCAGTAGCCACCCGGTC